>JBEBGK010000797.1:0-2456 GCA_040081515.1 Chthoniobacteraceae bacterium | reverse complement strand
GCTGCTGCGCGAGCTCACGGTGCGGCTCCAGCGTCTCGAAACGCGCCTGCCGGTAGCCGCTGCTGATGAGATAGCCCTGCATCGCGTAGAAATCGCGCTGCGAGATGGCGTCGAACTTGTGGTCGTGGCAGCGTGCGCAGCCGATGGTCACGCCGAGGAACGTCTTGCCCATCACGTCGAGCCGGTTGTCCATGCGGTCGGCCTCGTCCTGCCGGATGTCTACGGGCGAATGCACCTCCTCGCCGAGGAACCAGAAGCTCGTGCCGAGGATGGATTCGTTCGCGCCGGTCTGCGTGTTCACGCGTGGCGGGAGAAGGTCGCCCGCGATGTGCTCGGCGGCGAAGCGGTCGTACGGCACGTCGCCGTTCAGCGCGCGGATGACGTAGTCGCGATACTGCCAGGCGTTGGGAATTTCCGGATCGAACTCGTGCCCGCGCGTCTCGGCGTAACGCACGAGGTCGAGCCAGTGCCGCGCCCAGCGTTCGCCGAATGCGGGCGAGGCGAGGAGGCGATCCACCGTCGCCTTCAGCAGTGACTGGTGACTGGTGGCTGGTGACTGGTATTCGCGCACAAACTTCTCCACCTGCTCCGGCGATGGCGGCAGTCCAGTGATGGCGAAAGTGAGGCGTCGGATCAGAGTCGCGGCGTCAGCATCGGGCGCGGGCTTCAGTCCTTTCTCCTCCAGCTTCGCGAGGATGAAACGGTCGGCATCCGAGCGCGGCCATGCGGAATCTTTCACCACGGGCACCGACGAATTCACCACCGGCTGCCAGCACCAGTGCTCCTGTTTGCGCTTCGCGAGATCGAAAACTTCCTTCTTCGCGACCTTCGCACCCGCTTCGTCCGGCCACGGCGCGCCCGCCTTCACCCATGCCTCGATGTCCGCGACCTGCTGCGGTGCGAGCGCCTTCTTCGGCGGCATCTGCATGTCGGTGTTTTTCCAGCGAATGGCTTCGACGAGCAGGCTCTTCTCCGGGTCGCCGGGGGCGATGGCCGGGCCGGTGTCGCCGCCCTTGAGCCACGCCTCGCGGCTGTCGAGCATCAGCCCGCCCTTGAGCTTTTCCGAAGTCGAGCTGTGGCACTTGTAGCACTGCTCCGAGAGCACCGGCCGGATGCGCTTCTCAAAAAACTCCGCGCTCTCCGCAGGCTCCGCCGCAACGGAAATGCCGCACGCGAGGAGCGGGAGCGCCGCGAAGAAAATTCCCGCGGGGTGCAGCACCGCATCCTGCGGCGTTTCCGATTGATTACGAGGGGTCATCCTTCGGGGACAATCTGGATGTAAAGAACCTTGCCCGTGATGGAATCAAGGAAGATGACCAAGGCTCCCCTACTTCCGGTGTCGTAGAAAAGATGCCACGTGTTGGTCTTGCTGTCTGCGGCAGCCGCGAATGTTCCGAAGATGAGATACTTGGGGTCGTCCAAAAAACGAACGTCGCGGTAAGGGGGCTGGTAGTTTCCCGGGCGCATTGAGCTCACAGTGAGATAGCCGACGCTGGTCAGTCTGGTGACAATCTCGCGTTGTTTCTCCGTGAGGGATACCTTGAGTTCATTCTCGCGTGCGTCCCGGAATCGAAGAATCGCCGCCTCTGCCGTCGGAATAGCCTGCTTGGGAGCGTCTGATGCGAAGGCGAAGATGCCGGACAGAAGTAGTATGAGTGAAGTTCTAGTCATGGGAGACGCGAGAAAACGGAAGACACCTAACAAATCACACATCGCAGGTCATTTCATCGGCACCCCATCGAGCGGCGTGCCGTTGGTGTCGAGGATTTGGAATTCGTGGATGCCGCCCTTTTTCTCCCGCTCGAATGTCCACACGACCTTCTTGTCGCGCGTGACTTCGAGCAGCTTCACCTTCTGGTCGCCCGCGCCGTAGCTCGTGATGACCGTGTTGCCGTTCGGCAGACGCTGCGCGCCGCACGGGTCCTTGAGCAGGGGTGCGGGAAGGTCGGCGTTTGTGAGCTGCCAGACGATCTTCGCGGATGCGTCCACCTCGACGACGGTGTTGCCGTGGGTGAGGGTCACGAGGGTATTGCCGTCGGGTAGGCGGATGGCGGTGAAGGGCCACGAGTCCTTCGGCTCCTCGGGCGTCTTGAATTCCCACACGATTTTTCCCTCGGGCGTGTATTCGCGCACGACCTTATCGAGGAGCTGCGGCACGAGGTAATTGCCGTTCGCGAGCTTGCGCGCCATGCGGCTTTCCATGTGGTGATTCGCAGTCTGGCACTGGAGTGACACCTCCACGACGATCTTCCCCGTGCGGTCCACTTCAAGCAGCCGCGGCTTCGCGCCGGCCTCGGTGAGCATGATATTGCCATTCGGCAAAAGCTGCGCGGTGTTCACCTCGGACTGCGTGCCTTTGAACTCGAAGACGATCTTGTTGTCGCGCGTGACCTCGACGACTGCGCCGCCGGGGTAGTCCTTGTTCTTCGAGAGCGCGAGGAGCAGGTTGCCATTCG
>JBEBGK010000796.1:0-2457 GCA_040081515.1 Chthoniobacteraceae bacterium | reverse complement strand
CCGCTGCCGCCATTGCTGCCTGCTTGCCGGTTCGCCATGCCGCGAGCAGTGTCGCCCACTCGGCGTGGGCCGCGGCAACGCTCGGCGCCTTGACGTGGCCGAAGCCGCGGATCTTGTCCGGCACCGAGGCGATGGCGACCGCAGCGCCATGATTGCCCGCGTCGAGCCGGCCGATCAGCTCTGCGACGATGGCCTCGTAGTCGCCGATCAGCGCCCGCTCGGTGCGCCGCTCCTCGCCCAGAAAAGCCCGAAGCCGGCGGATCCGGACGCGGATGCGCCGGCGGCTTCACCTGCGCAGAACCGGCCACAGAAGCAGTTCCCGCCAAAAGGAGTCGCGATTCCGGAAAAGGATCGCGATGAACTCAGCGCGGGCGTGGCCGCTCTCGGCCGGGAGATCGCGGCGCTGAAGCTCGCGAAGCTCCCTCGCGGCGCGGTGGACCCGCTGCCGGACGTGGAAATTTTCCACAAGGCCGTGGACTGGGCGCTGCGCCATGACGAATTCCACGACGTGAAGCAGGTGGGCACGGCGCGCCTGCTGCTGGCGGAGGGAATGTCGCGTGCGAAGGCCTTGCGCGAAGGAAGCGCCCCCTGGATCACGGCGACGGGGACGGTCGTGCGCGGCTATCGCTCGAAGATCGACGGAAGCGTGCAGCCGTATGGAATGGAGATTCCGCCATCGTGGAAAGGGCCGGTCGATCGGCAGGCGCGTCCGCTGTGGATCTGGAATCACGGGCGCGGCGACACGCTCTCGGAACTGGCCTTCATCGCGGACCGGATTAAGAAGCCGGGCCAGTTCCCGTCGGTGGACAATTTCGTGCTGCATCCCTACGGACGCTACTGCAACGCGACGAAGTTTGCCGGCGAGATCGATGTCTTCGAGGCCCTCAACGCCGCGCGCCGCGAGTACCTCACCGACAACGACCGGATCGTGAACGCGGGCTTCAGCATGGGCGGCGCGAGTGCGTGGCATCTCGGGGTGCATCATGCCGGCCTCTGGGCCGCGAGCCACACCGGCGCGGGCTTTGCGGAGACGGCGGAATACGCTGGCGTGTTTGCCGCGGGCAAGGCGCCGCCGCCTTGGTGGGAGCAAATTCTCTGGCGCTGGTACGACGCGACGGTTTGCGCTGCCAATCTCGCCAACTCGCCGATGTTTGCCTACCACGGGAGCGAGGATAAACAGGCGCAGTCCTCCGAGATCATGAAGCGGTTTGCGGACAAGGAGGGCGTGAAGTTCGAGCGCTTCATCGGTCCCGGCACGGGACACAAGTATGAGTTGAAGA
The DNA here is from genome assembly GCA_040081515.1 of Chthoniobacteraceae bacterium. Lineage (GTDB taxonomy): Bacteria > Verrucomicrobiota > Verrucomicrobiia > Chthoniobacterales > Chthoniobacteraceae > SXWH01. The sequence continues at coordinate 1,177 of JBEBGK010000796.1, read as the reverse complement.
CGAAGGAGGAGATCATCTCGCGCGTGTCAACGGCGGTGGCGAGAGGGCGCCTGCCGGCGAATGAAGTGCGCTTTGTCACCTACACGCTGCGTTACCCGGAGATGAAATGGGTCCGCGTCGAGGGGATGGGGCGGCACTGGGAACGCGCCGAGGTCGCCGCAAAGGTGGACGGACAAACCATCGCTGCGACCACGAAAAATGTCACCGCGCTCCGGTTCACGACGCCGATTGCGGGAAACGCGCAGGCGGGCGACAGCATCGCGGAATTCACCATCGACGGACAGACGGTCCCCGCCGTGTGGACCAAGAGCGGCGCACGCTACGTCAAACAGGAAGGGCGCTGGACCCCCGGGTTCCTGCCCGACGGACTCCGGAAGGAACCCGGACTGACCGGCCCGATCGACGATGCTTTCATGTCGTCGTTCATCTTCGTCAAGCCGACCTCCGCGCCGCTGAATGCCGCCATTGGTTCATGGACGCAGCGGGAACTCGCGCATGCGATCCGCCAATGGCGCGGCATCTTCCGGGGCGACGCGCCGACGGTGGATGACTCCGCGCTTTCGGACACGGAGATTCAGAAGAGCAACCTCGTCCTGTGGGGAGATCCGAAGTCGAACGCCGTGCTGAAAAAGATCGCCGACAAGCTTCCGGTGAAGTGGACGGCGGACGGACTCGAATTCGGCGGACAAAAATACGACGCGGCGACGCACCTGCCGATCCTCATCTTCCCGAATCCCCTGAATCCACGCCGCTACGTCGTGCTCAACAGCGGTTTCACGTTCAACCGCGCGATCGCCAGTGGCACGAACAGCCAGCAGACGCCGAAGCTCCCCGACTGGGCCATCGTGGACACGACCGTGCCGCCGGATGACCGTTTCCCCGGGAAGATCGTGGACGCGGGGTTCTTCGACGAGCAGTGGAAGTTCACCACGGAGCGGCCGAAGTAGCGGAGCGCCGCGAGTGGAGCGCCGCGCGTCCCCGCCGGCCACGCACCCGCGCGCGCAGCGCCCATTTTTCTTTCGCTTGCAAACGTCCGACGAAGTGATGCTTCGCATGGAGCCTCGTGGCCGGCGGGGACGCCGGCGCTCCACTCGCGCGAAGTTATGTGCCAAGGGTGCCGGGGAAAATGGGTGGTTGTTTCTCCAAGCCTCTGCCAACACTTCCCACACCTCTCCCG
>JBEBGK010000072.1:0-9488 GCA_040081515.1 Chthoniobacteraceae bacterium | reverse complement strand
ACTGCGCCTCAAGCTGGTAGAGCTTGTCCTTCAGATTCAGCCCCGGCACCTCGGGAGCGAGGCCGTTGCTTTGCGCTGTGGCTTTGACTTCTGCAAACGCAGCCAGCGGCGCGAGCGCCAATGTGGCGATGAGTGTGAGGATGGGTTTCATCATTTTGCGTCTTTCGCCTCCGCTTCCTTCTTAGCCGCGCGGTTGGCTTTGCGCTTCGCGGCTTTGTCATCAGTCGCGGCGGGTTTGGAGTCCGGTTCCTCGCCTGCTTCGGTGGCGGTGCCGCCGGATTTGTCGAGCTTCGGGTAGTTGGCCACGGCTTTGGCGAGCTGTGCGGGGTTTTCGCGGACATCGAAGGCGGCCAGGCAATGATCGTGCGTTTCGATCATCCAGTGGCGCAGGCGGTCCTGATACTTTTTCACGAGGGCCTGGTGCTTGGGATCATGAATGAGGTTGTTCGTGCAGCCGGGATCTTTTTCGAGGTCATAGAACTCCTGCGGCACGCGATGGCGGAACATGTCCACACGCGCCTGGATGGCGGGATCGGTTTTGCCGGCTTCCTCCATCGCGGCGAAGGTCTGGCCTTCGTTGTTGTTCTTGTATTTGAATTTGCCGTCGGAGAAGGCGTTGAAGATGTAGCCGAAGCGCGCGTCTTGCACGCAACGCATCGGCTTGGGCGGGCCGCCGATGGTGTAGTCGATCTGGGTGAAGACGACATCGCGTCCGTCTTGCTTGCCGCCTTTGAGGAGCGGAACCATGGAGCGTCCGTCGAGTCCGCTCGGCATGGGCAGGCCCGTGGCGTCCATGAAGGTGGCGAAGAAATCGACCTCGGAGACGAAGTGCGTTTTGTCCACCGAGCCGGGTTTGGTGACGCCCGGCCAGCGCATGAGCATGGGCGTGCGATTGCTGGCGAGATAGGTGTTGGCCTTGGCAAAGGGAAAGGCGGAACCGTTGTCGGTGATGAAGACGACCAGCGTGCGGCTGGCGAGCCCGGAGTCATCGAGCGCCTGGAGCACGCGGCCCACGGTATCGTCGAGACGGCGCACGGAGTTGAAGTAATGCGCGTATTCCTCGCGCACTTTCGGCAGGTCGGGGAGATAGCTGGGGATGACCATCTCCTCGGGCTTGAAGAGCCGCGACGGCACTTCCTCGCCATTCATGCCTCGGCCATTGGGATCGTAGAACTGGCGATGCGGATCATGGGAGTTGACCATGAAGTAGAAAGGTTTGTTCTCCTTCTTGCAGCGGGTAAAGAACTCCTGCGCGAAATCGTGATACTTCGTCGGGCTGCGACCCGCACCGAGTTCCCTGAAGTCGTGGTCATAGTCCCATTTGAATTTCGCATCAGGCGTGGAGTGACTGACCTTGCCGAGAACGCCGGTGAGATAACCCGCCTTCTGGAAGGTGCCGAACACCGTCGGGATCGGCTTGGTCAGCTTGTTGAAGCCAAACAACCCGCTGTTATGCCCATAGCGCCCCGTGGCAATGATGCTGCGGCTCGGACAACAAATGGCATTGTTCACAAAGCCATGCTGAAAACTGAGGCCCTCGGCAGCGAGCTTGCTCAGGTTTGGAGTGACGCCCGGCACCTTGCCATCGAGGAAATCCATGGCCTCATAGCCGAGGTCGTCGGCGGTGATGAGCAGGACGTTGAGCGGCGACTCGGCGGCGGGGAGCACGGCCAGCGGCGCAAACAGCAGGGCTGCGATGAGTGTGAGTGTGGGGTTCATAGCGGGTGCCCTTCGTCACTTCCCCTTCCCCCACAGCTTCGCGAACTTTTCCGGCACGTAGAAGTCGTCCTTGCCAGTCGCTGAATAGGCGGTGCGTTCGATGCTCGTGCGACGCACGCGTTGGCGGCAGACGTTGAAGTGCCAGGGGAACAAATCCTTGGGCATGGCTCCGTCGATGCCTTTGAGCGGGTCGATCATGCGGGAGCCTTCGCCGGTGATGGGGAGCCGCATTTCGATGCTCCATTGCTGGTCGCCGCGATGCACAGCGAAGTGCGCGCCCGAGGTCCATGCCACGCCTTTGCCGTCCTTGCCGTGGTCGATCTCCAGCACGATGCCGGCGGGATTGATGGCGATCTCGTAGTAGCTGTTCGACGCGGTCTCGATGAGCAACGTGATGTGGTCGCCTTCGAGGAGTTTCGGATCGTCGGGGGTGGTGGTGGCGATGTTGATGCCGGGCATGTCGGGTTCCTGGCAGATGATGCCGATGTGCAGGATGCTGCCTTCGCGCTGGATTTGGAACATCGTGTTGGCTGCGGGTCGCGGTGCCTCGGGCGTGAGTTTCACCAGCGGGGCGCTGCGCACGTCGGTCCAGTAGTCTTTGAGCACCTGGCCATCGAACGCTTTTTCGCGCAGCGGCTTTCCGCCGGTCTGATGCGTCTCCAGCACGCGGTAATCGAGCGTGGTGTCGTGCTTGCGGCTGAGTTGCTGTTGCAGGGTGCGCAGCGGCTTCATGAGGTCGGCGATTTGTTGAATGCGACGACCGGGGAGCGATTGCGGATCGGCGGCGGCTTGCGCGACGGCGAGCAAGGTGAACGCCTCGCCGATCTTCGCACCGTCCTGGCCCATGTGCATCCAGTTCGCTTCGGAGAACTCCGCGAAGGCCTGCATCGGCTTGGCCGCGGGGCCGTAGTAGCTCGTGAAGTAGTCGGCCAGCAGCGCATCGAGATTTTGATCCGCATCCCACCAGAGGCGCGCGGTGACGTAGAGATTCAGATGCTCCAGCGCGAACGGATCGTAGCCGAAGCTGTTCTCTTTCCCGGCAGGATGATCATAGATTTCGATCATCTCGCCGAGCGTGTGGCCTTTCAGTTCGCGCAGATCGCTGGCGATTTGCTTCGTGTAAACGACGGGCCGGCCGGCCTGCTCGGGGCGGGCGTTGATGTTGTAGTCCCAGGTGAGGTATCTGCCGGGGCTGAGCTTCTTTTGCCAAGCCTCGCGCAAGGTGCGGTGCGTGCTGCGCATCGTGTCATCCCAGAAGCCTTGACGCTGACGGGTCTCGATCAGCACGAGGTTCGGGCTGAGTTTGTCGATCTTCGCTGGCGGCATTTTGTAGGCGCTGTAGGCGAGGCCGCTCACGAGGCGATCCGGGTGCGATTTATAAAGCTCCAGCGCCACGCGATTGAGATAGCCCCACACCTGATCCGACATCGTGCCCGACCAACCGCGCTCGGGCGTGAGCTGCGCCATCCACTTCGGATCATCCGACGTCATGCCGCCGTAACCATCCACGAGATCAATGCTGAGCATCGGCTCGCGGAAGTGATCGAACATGGCGCGCGAGTATTTCAGATGCTTCTCGAAGAACAGCGGCGAGGTGAGATCGGGATAGCCGCTGCCTTTTGTCGTCGTGTCGCGTTTGCCGCCGGTGAGCAGATACATCTCCGGGTGCGCCTGCTTCATCTCCTCGCGCATGATGACAAACTTCGCGCCGTGACAAACCTGCGAGATGCCGCCGATCTTGTGCGCTTGATTCAAGCCCAGCCGCAGCATCCAGATGCCCTTGTCACCAAGGCCCGTATGCTCCGTGTAAAACGTGAAACGCCTCAAACCAAAATCCGGCTTCACCGTCCTGTTCACACCCGGCAGCGCGATCGTCGCCAACTTCGGCACCACCTCGCCGAGTTCCCCCGGCGCAAACCAACGCACACCAAGACTGCGCAGGAACTCATACACCGCGTTGAGCGTCCCTGCCTCGTCGTAATCCCAAACATCAAGGTCCTTGTGGTAGCGCGCATAGATGTAGCCGAAGTGATTCCAAAACGTGTCACCCGTGATCTTGTCGAACTCCGCATTCACCCGAGCCTGCTCCGCCGTGCTGCGCATCCGCCCCCAAGGCTCGATGGGCACAAAGTCCTCATCCGGCCCCAGCAGCGCCAGCCAGTCCGCCCCCGACGCCATGCGAAACGCCCCATTCTCCAGCCCATCCGTCGCAAGCTTCAACGCCTCCGTGTGCGAAGATTTGCCGAGGAAGATATGCGCCTTTCCCGCCGTCGGCACCGTGCGGACCTCGAGCTTCGCCCCGCTGATCTTCTCCAAGTAAGTCTGCAACTCCTTCGCCGCCAGCTTCGTCATCCGCGCCGGTTTCTCGGCAATGACGATCTCCGCGCTCGGTTGACCGTCTTTGATGACAGATACCTCGGCCCCAGAAAACACCGCTAGCGTGTTAAAGAGAAGGCAAAGGTTGAATGCGAGTCTGTATTTCATGATTGGGAGAAACTATTCCACCTCGCGCTCTGCATACGCCAAAGCCATGCGCAGGTAGCGATGGCTGTGGAGTGGGGCGAGTTCGGGGGTGAGGACTTTGGTTTTCAGAAAGGCTTCAACGGCGGCGACGCGCTCGGTGAAGAGCGGGGACTTTTTGTCGTGGGCGACTTCGAGCAGGGCGGTGATGAGGCGGGCGTATTTCACGCTCTCGGCGGCCATTTCGATGCGGGCTGAGGCGTGCATGTCGGGGTCGTCGCTGCGCTTCACGGCATCTTTTGCGGCGAGGATTTCGGACTCGATCGCGGTGAGTGCGGTGTCGCTGTAGTAGCGGCGCAGTCGGGCGGCGTGCGGGGACTTGGGGGCGAGTTGCGGATCGGTGCGGACTTGATCGCTGATTTTTTCGAGGCGGTCGTGGAAGCGCTGCATCGGTTCGGCGGCGGGGCCGTAGGCGGCGCGACAGTAGTCGGCGATGGTGGCACGGACATCGAGCGCGGGATTCCACAGGGCTTTGCACAGGACGTAGTAGTCGAGGCCGTGGGCGCTCCAGTTGCCGTGGCAGTTGTCGAAGTCGAAGCCGATGGCTTTGTGCTCGACCGCGAACTTTACGGCGTTCGCGAGTTGCACGGCGTTGTTGCGCGGCATTCCGAGGTCGATGGCGGGGCCGAGGTCGTTCGGACGAAGGTAGAGGCGCGGCGCAATGCGGGACCACGCTTCGATGTCGGCGGGATCGAGTCCGACGTAGCCGATGATGAGGTTTGGCTCCAGCGGGCCGAGCTTCACCGGCGGCGTGCGATACACGGAGTAGGCGTAGGCCACGAGGTCGCGGTCTGGCATCTCGCGCCGCACGCGCCTGGCGATTTCGTTGAAGAAGGTGAACACGCGGTCCGTGAGCGCGGGATATTCGGCAAAGGGCAGCTTTGTGGCGGGATCGATGAGGCTGCGGTCGTTCAGGAGCTTCGGCGCATCGGCGGGATCGAGCGCACGGCAAGCGGCGCACATGCACCATTTGTTCGCGCCGCCATCATTCGGCGCGAGCGAGGCCATGCGCTTGCTCGGATCGGCCTTGAACTCGGCGATGCGCACCCGCGCGATTTCATCCCACAGTGCCGCGTTGGATTTGCACAAACGCTCGCGCTCCGGCTGCTGCTCGCGCGTGCCGTCGGGCTGGAGCGCGAACCAATCGGGATGGTCCTTCCCGTATTTCTCCCACCAGCCTGCATAAGCATGGCCACCCTCGATCTCGATCCGTGCGCCGAGCCTCATGCGGCGGAACCACGCACCCGTCGCCTCGGGGCCGTGCGCGGCTTTCCACGCCTCGACGGGAATGCCCCACTGCTTCAGCACTGGCGCGAAGGTGTCCTCGCGCGTCACGGCCTGATTGCGCACCTTCCGCTTCTCGATGCGCGGCTGCTCGCGCCGGTCGAGATCGGGAATGGTGATCGTGGACCGCTTCGGCACTACCTCGCCGTGCTCACCGGGAAAAAGCCAGCGGACGCCGAGCTCGCGTTCGATGAAGTCATACACGCCGAAGAGCGTGCTCTGGCAAATCAAGCCACCGGGACCTTCCTCGCCGCCGCGAATGTGCAAGTCCTTGCCCTTCGTGCGAATGACAAACTCCTCCGGCAGCACCGCGAGGTCCGTGTTCGCCTTGCAGTGCCCGATGTAAATGCGCGTGGCCGCCTCGACACCGTTCTGCGTCTCTGTGGCGATCACCGGCCTCACGCCGCTCACCTTCTGCAAATAATCCGCCAACTCCACCGCCGCCAGCGGCACGCTCATCCCGGCGCTCGTCAACTGCGACGCCGGCTTCTGCACGTGTTTGGAAAGTCCCTCCGGCACGATGATGACCGCCTGCGCCTTGCCATCGCGCACGAGCGTGATGTCGGCGAAGGCGCTGGTGACCAACAACGCGGTGGAGACAAGGATGAGAAGCCAAGAGTCTTTCATCGCGATGCCTTCGAGCGGTGTTTCGCCACCGCATCCGCGATGGCCTGCACCATGCGTTTTTGGATGTGGGCGGCTTTGGTCATGGCGGTCTGCACCTTTGCACGACCCGCGGCGCGGTCTTCGTGCAGGGGTTTGAGCTTTTCCCAGAGCTGCTGCCCGGTGGTTGCGCCGCTCTCGAAGACCCAATCCGTGAGGCCGAGGTCGCGGAACATCTGCGCTTTCACGGTGTCCGCAGGATTGCGCACGTAGAAAGCGGGCGTGCCTTGGGAAAGGGCGATGATGGGCGAGTGACACTCCGCACTGACCACCGCGACAGCGCGGGCATAGACGGACGCGGCTTCATCAGCGAGCCAGAAGGTGTCGCGCCAGATGACGTTCGCCTTCACGTCAGCGGGCAGCGGATCAAAGAGGTGCTCCTTCGCCACCGCGATCTCATAGGTCATCTCGGGACAAAGGCTGACCTTCAGCCCGGTCTCGCGCACCCAGAGCGTGATGAGGTCACGCAGCGGCGCATGATCGCGGGCGGCGTGCTCGGCGTTGATCGCATCGATCTCGTAGTCGCCCTCGTCGCGCGGCAGATTCTTCACGCGGTAATAGGGCGTGTAGCGCAGTCGCGGCAGCACGCAGATGAACTTTCCCTCCTCCACGCCGATGCGCCGCAGCCAGCTCTGCGCCCGCTTTTCATCCCGCACCGCGATGCCAAACGTGCCATCGAGGCCGAACTCCACGATGGGTGTGCGCAGCTTTTGCCCCTTCAAATACTGGAGCGAATACGTGTCGCGGGCGAAGATGAAGGAAGCACCGTCATAGACCTCACGCGACTTGTAGTGGCCGTCGAAATGATCCGCTGGCAGCGAGGCGATGACGTTTTGCAACTCATCCAAGGTATCGCCCTGTGGACGGTCCTTGCGTTTCGACACCGGATCGAACGACGAGCCAAAAAAGCCATACGGCCTGCCCGTCTTCGCCCAAGCCTGAAACGTCTTCGCGTGACGCGCCGGCGTGATGAAGATGTCCGCGTCCTTCCAAGCTTCCGCCAAAGCAGGCGAGGAAGCCCCGCCCACATCATCCACCTCGCCCTCGGCGATGCGCAGCTTGGGAAACGCCCTCATGAGCATCTCCCGCTCGCGCTCGTGAAGCTGCCACGGCCAAAGCGTGACCGTCGCCTCCGGCAGATGCTGATAAAGGAGCCGAATCGTCCCCGGCACCCGCCCGCTGTCGCCGATGTTCTCAAACTGCAACGCCTCGCGGATGAGGATGTGCGGAGGCTCGGCCGCTGACAATTGCGACCACGTCAGCATTAGGAATACGGTGAGGAGGTTGAGGACGGGTTTCATGGTCGCATCAAAAGCCGGATAGAATGAGCGCGGAAGGCTCCGCTGCATGAGCGCCGTCCTGCCCGGCGTTGCCGATGGGAAAGTGATCGAGCGCGGTGGTCATGATTTTGAAGCCTTCCTCCGTGTAGCCGCCGCCGATGAGGACGAGGCCGAGCTGGAAGCTGCGCTTGAGGTCTTCCTTGATGGCGTAGTGAGTCGGCGTGCCGCGAGTGGCGTGTTCGGAGGTGGAGGTGCCTGTGTTCGGGTCCGTCATCGGGGCGATGTGCTTGAGCGCAAAGGCTTGGGCCTTCTTCACGGCGGCGGTCAGTTTCTCCTCGCGAAAGGTGGGATTGAACTTTTGCAGGTCCATCAGCTCCTTTGTCGTGAGCATGAAGTAGCCGAGCACGTCCTTGTCCTTCGGATCTTTGTCCAGAAGGCTGTAATGCCAGAAGCCATCCTCCAACTGCGCGGGGATGATCTGGCTGTAGATGCACTTGTCGGCCTTGCGCTTCAGACTCGCGGCTAGTTCGGGTGCGATCTCGCCCACATAGCCACTGACGATCCCGGCGGCCATGGCGACGGCGGCGGTTTTGTTGATGATCGCGGGTTTGGTCATCGGCAACTTCGATTCGCCAGTGTCCACATCGATGGTCGAGGCGAACCAGCCCTCTTCGCTCCACGGATACCGGTCGAGCACGGTGGCGATGTATGTCAGGTCATCGTTTCGCCCGCCTTCCTTGTGCAGGATGTAAGCGACGCCCGAAGTGTAGGCCCCCAACGCCGGCGGACCGCCACCGATGATCGTCTTGCCGCCCGGCTTGTCCTTTTCCTTGATCGGCAGCACGCCATGCTTCGTCGCCCGCATGTCTTTGAGAACCTGATCCGCCAGTGTGAGCGCCGCTTTGCGAAACCTCTGCTCACCGGTGACTTCGAACATCAAATAGAACGCCAGCGCACCATTCCCTTCGGAAGTCTTGCCCTTTATTTCGGTGATGGAGCCATCATCCTTGAGGAGCTGGTTCAGATGTTTTACCAACGTGACTTGAAGTTTGGCTTTGAACTCCGTCGAAATGGGCTCAACGGGCTTCGTGTTGTCGGCGGCGTGCATCTCGGCCAGCGGGGCGAGCAGCAGTGTCAAAAGTGTGAGTGTGTGTTTCATGGTCGTCTAATCTTGAACCTCACTCCAGCCCCGGCGTGCGCAACTCTCTGAGCACCCGCCCGCTCAGCGGAGCATCAGGATGCAAACCCATCACGCGTTTGTTGCCATCGCCACCGCCATTGCCGGGTAGGCGGAAGACGGCTTGCCAGTTGATGGCGTGAGCGGGGGCATTTTGCTTCATCTGCTCGGCGCGGGAGTAGTTGGTCTCCACTTTGGCTTTGGCGGCGATGTCCTGACCCTTGCTGGCTTCGAGCTTTTGCATCCAGGCGCGGGTGTCCACGACGAGTTTGGCGTAGTCGAGGCCGTATTGGATGAAATGCAGGCGGCGGCGGTATTTTTCATCGGCGGCGGCGAGTTTCTTCGCGGCGGTATCGAGATGGGCCTGCGCCTGGGCGAACAGCTCGGGCGTGTATTTTTTTGGCAGATCAAAGGCGCGGAAACGGCTCGGCTCCTCCGCGACGAACTCCATGCGCGTGCGCTCCAGGAGCTGCCAGTAGGCCTTCACGTCCGCTGCGGCAGGGCCGAAGCCGCGCTCATAATAATCATCCATCACGGCGGCGACATCGGCCTGCGGATTCCACGCGAGATGCACCAGCGCGTAGTGATGTGGCCCTTGATTGGCCCAGTGCTGCCAGAACAAATCGAAGTAGAGGCCGATGCCATGATGCCCGGCCACGAATCGAAAATCCTCGCCCGCCTGCGTCATCGCCACATCGGGCATGCCCCAACTGAGGCCCGCAGGGCTGCCGAGATTCGGCCGCCACATGATGTGTTTCGCTTTCGCCGCCCAGCCTGCGTGTTGCTGCATCGGTAGCACACGCTCTTTGGGCGAGCGCATGTGGAAATTGGCCACGCTGGAGATG
>JBEBGK010000795.1:0-2458 GCA_040081515.1 Chthoniobacteraceae bacterium | reverse complement strand
CGGTTTGTGTCCCGAAGATTCTGAAAGTTGACGGCTGCATTCACGACGGATTCGTTGCGTTCCCAACTCTCAAAGAGAAAGTTGATTTGGATTTCGCCTACTACTGGTTTGAATTTGTCAGGCCGACGATGATTCAGGAGAACCGGCAAGGAATCACCCAAGTCAATCTGAACACGGGCATTGTTCGTGCGATGCATTTCCCGTTAGCCCCGCGCAAAGAACAGCGTCGGATTGTGGCGGAGATTGAGAAGCAATTCACGCGGCTGGAGGCGGGGGTGGCGGCGTTGCGGCGGGTGCAGGCCAACCTCAAACGCTACCGCGCCGCCGTCCTCAAAGCCGCCTGCGAAGGCCGCCTCGTCCCCACCGAAGCCGCACTCGCCCGCTCTCCACGCTCCACCAAGAACGGGCCACCTACTTACGAACCCGGCGAAGCCCTCCTCGCCCGCATCCTCACCGAGCGCCGCCAAAACTGGCAGGGCCGGGGCCAATACAAAGAACCCGCTGTGCCGGACACGGAGAATCTGCCTCCTTTGCCAGCCGGATGGGCCCTTGCCAGCGTTGACCAACTGAGCGGTCACATCACGAGCGGCTCGCGTGACTGGTCACAGTTTTACGACAAAGGCACGGGCATATTCATTCTCGCGCAAAATGTTCGACCAATGCGGCTCGACCTCAGCGAACGGCAATCCGTGGATGCTCCGAAAGGCGACGCAGAAACTGAACGCACGCGCGTCCGCCAAAGCGACATCTTGGTCACAATCGTTGGCGCAAAGACTGGCGACGTGTGCCGCGTTCCAACGGAATTGGAAGACCACTACGTTTGCCAGAGTGTTGCGTTGCTCCGGCCCGTGCTATCCGGCTTTGCGAAGTTTGCCGAAATGTATCTGGCGTCGCAGGAGAACGGCCAAGCGCAGTGGAAGCGCTACATTTACGGCCAAGGCAGGCCACATCTGAGCTTCGAGCAATTGCGGATGACGGCAATCGCGCTTCCACCCCTCTCCGAGCAGACGCGGATCGTGGCGGAAGTGGAGCGGCGGTTGAGCGTGGTGGAGGAGTTGGAGTCGGTGGTGACCGCCAACCTCCAGCGCGCCACCCGCCTCCGCCAGTCCATCCTCCAAAAAGCCTTCACCGGAGGGTTTGGGACATGAAAATCGTCGGAGACCATCTTGCCGGTTTTGCATCCGGAACAACCGACGATAACGAGTTCGACCTCTTTAGTCGTAGTGCGTTTAACCGCTACTACTATTCCGCTTTTTTAACCGTTCGCAGTGTTCTTAAGAGACTTGATCCTGCTTGGGCTGCCCCCAGTCATCAAGCAGTGCCGGAAGTGTTAAAAGGTGAGGTGCTCAAGCGATTGAAGCGGCACATCCGAAATGCGCAGAAAAGTGGGCAGATTTCGGAAACCAAAGGCAACCAGATTTACCACACGGCCGGCACTGCCGCTTCCGAGCTTTCCAACCTCTTGACGTCAGCTCGTGAAATTCGCCGCCTCGCAGATTATGAGCCTGAAACCCGAGTTGCGAAACAGAGTGTAAACATACTGCTCGGGAAATGCACGCTCGCTGCTGCCAGCAATTGGGAGCAGCGAGTACAAATTCAATCCAAGACAATCCTGAAAATTTATGCCGACCTCGGAATCATCTGAACTAATCAGGCTGAAAGAATTCATCTCCGATCGGGGAATAGACTTCGTCTCGGACTTTCAGGCCAACCGTACACCTCCCATTGACTTCGCCCTCTCGGTTTCACGAGACCGAATCGCCGCCACTGCTGGGAAAGGTCAAATTTCGCGTCGGCAGATGAAAGAAATTCAGAGTTCCGTGAAGAGGGAGCTGGGTTTGGATATTGAGTGGCTTGTGACGCCCAGCGAGCGCACGTCAACCATGGAGGCGGCCCTCCGAGAGCTGTTAGACGGGAAGTTCCCAGGGGCGATCAATTCGGTATTGATCTCAGCGTCCAAATCCCCGCCAGTCTCTGTGTGGATTGAGCGAAACCAGTTACACGACAAGGTTCCAGATTTAGAAGCCGTTCAGAAGGTCGTGGAACAGTTTTTGAAGTTATACGACATCACTGGTTCGGTGGTTTCGGACGACGACGGCGCGGACGTGCCGAGCAACCCATTGATTTTGCGGAAGCTCAAGGTCCATGCGCCAGCGACCGTGGAGACTCTAGCAAAGCTACTCCAGGCTGCCGGTTCAAATATTCCTGACCGGCGATGGCTGCAACGAGCCCTCGATCGGCTTCGCAAGCAGGGACTGGTGACCAGATCAAAATTAGGCGAATACTGTTTGACGGAGACAGCACTTGCCGTCGTTCCGCACGGAGGAAATCGTGCCAGTTCTGACGTGGAAAGAGCCCTTGCACTCGGGAGGCGAAAATGGTAAACAATTTCCCTGAAATGGCGGCGGGTCGTCGCGCGAGCGTGTATCACGCTCATTTGCGAAGGTCTGCCACAGAA
>JBEBGK010000794.1:0-2460 GCA_040081515.1 Chthoniobacteraceae bacterium | reverse complement strand
GTCGAGCTTCGCGAGCACCGTGCCCACGGCCAGGTCCATCGCCTCGACCATCGCGGCATACACGGCGTGCTCCTGCACGAGCCGCACATCGCGCGGCTCTTCGCGTCCCCACTTCTCCGTGAGCCCGAGCCGCGCGCGCTTTTCCTCATACTTCTTCCGCAAGTCCTCGCGCGCCATCAGCGGCGTGTGGACATCGTAAAAGGAGTAGTAGGCGAAGAACGGCCTGTCCTTGTTCGCCTCGATGAATTTTGCCGTCTCAGTCGCAAGCCGGTCGGGCAGATGTTCGCCATCGGGACCGTCGGTCAGCCGCGGATTGCCATAGGGCGAAAAGTATCTCTTCCCGCCGTAGGGGCCGCCTTTGTCGATGCCGCCCATGTTGATGTCGAAGCCCTGATTCTCCGGCCAGAAACCTTCCGGCCCGAGGTGCCACTTGCCGGCGAAAAATGTCGCGTAACCCGCAGCCTTCATCGCCTTCGCAAGCGTGGGTGCGTCGAGCGCGAGCCGGTCGGCGTAAGGCGCGGGCAAACACTTGGTATTGCGCTTCCATAGCTCCGGCTTCATCGGCGCGCCGATGTAATCCGTGATGCCCGTGCGCTGCGGCCACTGTCCGGTCATGATGCTCGCGCGCGTCGGCGAGCACACCGGGCACGCCGCATACGCATCGGTGAATCGCGCTCCCTCGCGCGCCACGCGGTCGAGATTCGGCGTCTCGTAAAACGTGCCGCCGTAGCAACCGAGGTCGCGCTGCCCGAGGTCGTCGGCGAGGAAGAAGACGATGTTCGGCGGCTTCGCGGCCCGGGCCGGAAGGCATGCAATGCCGATGACGCAGAGGATGCGGAGGAGTGACGTGGCTTTCATTTTGCGGATTGGATCCATGAAGTGGAGTGCCCGGCGGCGTCGCGCAGTTCGATGATGGTGAGGCTGATCTCACCGGGCGCGGTGCCTGGGTCGAGGCGCAGGGCGTGAAGCGTCGGCGTGGGGAGCCGGACCTCGTAGTCGTGGAACTCGCCGTCGTGAACGATGGGGAATCCGACCGTGCGGTCCTTGTGGAAGGGCTCCGCGGCGGTGGGGTTGAAATAGACGAGGGCGGCGCCTTTCGCCGTGCTCCTGAGGCGGAGGCGGAGCGTGAATGGCCCCTTCGCGTTTGCGGGAACGGCACGCGTGCTGATCCACGGGTCGCCTCCGGTGGCGGTGATTTGGAGTTCGCCATTCGCGATGCGCAGGCGGGCGTCCTTGCTGGCCTGCCACCCATGGGTCGCGACGGCAGCAGCCTTGGTTTTGCCTTTGGGCTTCTGTCTGCCCTCGTCCTCCGGCCGGTACTTCGCGGGATCGAACTTGGGATTCGCGATGGGCACCACTGCTTTCGTCTCGGCGAGGAACCTCCCGATGAGCGCATCGAGTTCGCGGACGAGCGCGGGTTGCTGCGCGGCGAGGTTGTTCTTCTCGCCGGGGTCATCGCGCAGATTGAAGAGCAGATGCCGGTGCGCACCGTCCTCTCCGCCGTGGAAGATGCGGATCAGTTTCCACTCGCCGCGATGCACGGAGACCGCGGGCGGGAGCCAGTCAGGCACGCCGGGATCGTGCGGGAAATATTGGAAGACCGCGTCGCGTGCGAGCGTGCCGCCTTTGAGCGCGGGTAGGATGCTGACGCCATCGAAGCCCGTGCCCTCCGCGGGCTTCAAAGGCAGGCCTTCGAGCAGGGTGGGGAAATAATCCTCGCTCTGGATGATCGTGTCGCTTCGACTGCCCGGGGCGGTGACTCCGGGCCATGCGATGACGCCGGGAACGCGCGTGCCGCCCTCGAACATCGTGGCCTTGCCGCCGCGCAACGGCGCGTTGCTCGTGGGCGTGGTGCCGTCGATTTCGTTGTACATGTTCCCGCCATTGTCGGAGGTGAAGATGATGATGGTGCGGTCGGCGATCTTCAGCCGATCGAGCGTGTCGAGCAGCGTGCCGATCGCGTCGTCCATGCTCTCAATCATCGCCGCGTAGGTGGGGCTGCGTTGCGGAGCGGCGGGGTTCACGCGGGCGCGGTGCTTTTCGATGAGCGCCTTCTTCGCATCGAAGGGCGCGTGGACGCTGAACATCCAGTAGTTCAGGAAGAACGGCCCATCCTTGTGCTTCTCCATGAACGCGACGGCCTCCTTCGCCATGCGATCCTCGATGTGCTGGTGCGGCTCACCGGGATCGGCGTCGAAGTCCTTGAATTTCCACGGCGCGACGTAGCTGCCCGCGGGCCCGGGGCCGGGCCAATGCGGCATGTCCACGTCGAATCCATGCTCCAGCGGTGAATACGGCGGTGCGCCGAGATGCCATTTGCCAAAGTGCCCGGTGGCGTAGCCCGCGCCTTTCAACGTCCTGGCAAGCGTGGGATAGGTCGTGTTCAGACGCGAAACCGAATCGGGCGCGATGGCGTGCTTGGTCGGCGGCGCGGATTTGCCCGTCGTCGCCGACCAAGCA
>JBEBGK010000793.1:0-2466 GCA_040081515.1 Chthoniobacteraceae bacterium | reverse complement strand
TGCTCATGGAGCTCTTCACCTTGCCGCGTCCGTTGCAGTACGGGCAGGGCGTGAAGACGGAGCCGCTGATGCTCTCCTGCGCGCGCTGCCGCGTCATCTCCATGAGTCCCAGCGGCGAGATGGGGAGGACGTGCGTCTTCGCCTTGTCGCGCCGCAACTGGTCCTTCATGCGCTGGTAGACCGTCTGCTGATCCCTGCGGCTCTTCATGTCGATGAAGTCGCCGATGATCAATCCGCCGACGTTGCGAAGCCGGAGCTGCCGGGCGATTTCATCCACGGCCTCCATGTTCGTCTGGAAGATGGTCTTCTCGACATCGCGCGCGCCCTTGTTGCGGCCGGTGTTCACGTCGATGGCGACGAGCGCCTCGGTTTCGTCGATCACGATGTAGCCGCCGCAGGGCAGCCAGACCTGGCGGTGAAAGGCGTCGTCGATCTGCTTCTGCACGCCGTATCGCTCGAAGATCGGCACGGGCTCCTTGTAGGCCGAGATGCGCGAGACGCTGCGCTTGCTCACCTGCGCGACCAGCTCCTGCATGCGGGTGACGCTGGCCTGGTCATCGCACACGACCTCCTCGATTTCATCCGTGAGAAAGTCGCGCACGGTGCGCTCGACGAGATCGGGCTCCTGGAAGACGCACGCGGGCGCGCCCTTTTCCTTCATCTGCTGTTCGATGTGCCGCCATTGCTCGACGAGGTAGGCGAGATCGCGGACGAAGTAGCGGGCCTTCTGCCCTTCGCCGATGGTCCGGATGATGACGCCCATGCTCTCGGGCACATCGAGATCGCGGAGGATCTTGCGAAGGCGCTCGCGCTCCTTCGGGTTCTCGATCTTGCGCGAGATACCGCACTGCTCGCTGTAAGGCATCAGCACGAGGAAACGCCCCGCGAGGCTGATATTGGTCGTGATCCGCGGGCCCTTGGTGCTGATCGGTCCCTTCGTGACCTGCACGAGGACTTCGCTGCCCACGGGATAGATGCTCGGGATGTCCTTCGAAGTAATGCGCTCCTTCTGTTTCCTGTTCGAGCGCTCGACCTCCTCGACGCCGGCATCCAGCGCGGCGGGGAGCGCATCCCAGAAATGGAGGAAGGCATTTTTTTCGTAGCCGATGTCCACGAACATCGCCTTGAGCCCCTGTTCGATATTTCGAACGCGGCCCTTGAAGATGCTGCCTACGATGTTCCGGTCGGTGGCGCGCTCGACGTTGTATTCCTCGAGGACGCCGTTCTCGAGGAGCGCGACGCGCTTCTCGAGCTTTTCGACGGTGATGATGAGTTTGTTGCCGGTTTGGCGGGGGCCGAGTCCTATAAGTCTTTTCACTTTGTAAATCAGGGAAATGGTGGATTGAGCGATTTGTTGGAGCACTGGAGGGGAAATTCTTAACGGCGCGGGGAGGAACCGGAGGAGGGCTGGGAGGTTGATGGCTTGGATTTGCCGGGACCGAAGAGGCGCTGCCAGAGGCCGGGTTTCTTTTCACCGCTCCCGACGCGGCCGCGGGCATCGGCGGATTTCTTCACGTCCGGCCTTGCCGATTCACGGCCCGAAGATGCCATCGAACGATCCGGCGCATCCGCATGATCCGCCGTTTCCTCGTCCACGGCAGCGCCGCGCGCGCCGGGTTTTTGATCCGTGCCCTGAAAGGTGCTCGCGACCCGGGTCCCGACGCCGCCGTCGTCCTTGAGCGAGATCTCGGTGATTTGAGCCAGGCTACCCGCGACGGGATTCATCCACACGATGTTCGGTTCGTAGCCGGCCTCGAGCGCGAGGCTCTCGCTGAGAATTTTCTGCGCGACCGGCGCGGCGACCCCGCCGCCGGATTTCGCACCCTGGATCATCACGCACATGGCGAATTTCGGATCCTTGTAAGGGGCGAAGCAGATGAACCACACGTGGTTGTCCTTCACGCGATCCTTGCCCTCCTGCCGCCAGAATTGCGCCGTGCCCGTCTTGCCCGCCACTTCCACGCCCTTGATGCGCGCATTCTTGCCGGTGCCACCCTGCTCGTTGACGACCTTCCACATTCCCTGGCGGACCACTTCCACTTCGCCCGCGTTCAGGCCCATCTGGCGCAGGTCCGCCCGCACCTGCGGCTCCACCGGTGCGACCAGGTTGCCCTGCTCGTCACGCACGTCATTTCCCTCCGCATCGACGACCCTGTGGACCATGCGCGGGTAGTAGGATGTGCCACCGTTTGCGAGCGTGGCGCAGACCATGGCCATCTGCAGCGGCGAGGCAAGCACGGAGCCCTGGCCGATCGAGCTGTTCGCGATATGCCCCCAGGATTTCTCCAGGTTCGACTGCCCGTGCGCCGCGAGCCATTTGGCGCCGGGAAGGTTGCCGGCGCTTTCGCCGCTCAGCGGCAGGCCGGACTTCATTCCCAGTCCCAGCGCCTCGCCGACTCGCTCGAGATTGGCAAGCTTCGCGTCCCTGCCCCACTGGTAGAAGTAGCTGTTGCACGAGTTCTTGAT
>JBEBGK010000792.1:0-2468 GCA_040081515.1 Chthoniobacteraceae bacterium | reverse complement strand
CGGTCTCCTCCGCCCGCGCCGGCAATCCCCCGAGCGCCGCCGCGCCGACGAACCCGAGCCGCTGGACGAACTGACGGCGGGAAAACGGGGATTCCTTCTTCATGCGCGTGTTCCTCGTCCTACCGGAGGGCCCGGATGTCAAGTCCGCCGCCTGTCCCGCAGTGCTTTACCTTTCCGCGTCGCCATGTAGCTTGCGCGCCCTTTTCATCCGTCGCACAGCGCCATGCTCACCAGCACCCAGATCCGCCAGTCGTTCCTCGATTTCTTCCGCGAGAAGCTGCACACCATCGTGCCCAGTTCGTCGTTGATGCCGGACAGCCCGAACCTGCTCTTCACCAACGCGGGCATGAACCAGTTCGTCCCCATCTTTCTCGGCGAGAAAAAGGCGGACGTCTCGAAGTGGGCGGGTGCGGTCGCCAGCAGCGACACGCGCGCGGCGGACACGCAGAAGTGCATCCGCGCCGGCGGCAAACACAACGACCTCGATGACGTCGGGCTCGACACGTATCATCACACGTTCTTCGAGATGCTCGGGAACTGGAGCTTCGGCGATTACTTCAAGAAGGAGGCCATCGAGTGGGCGTGGGAGCTCGTCGTCGAGCGGTGGAAATTCCCGCCGCAGCGCCTCTACGCGACGATCTACAACCCCGACAAATCGCTCGGCGATCCCGCCGACCGCGACGAGGAGGCTTGGAACCTCTGGGCGGAAAAATTCCGCAGCGTCGGACTCGACCCCGCCGTCCACATCGTCAATGGCAACAAGAAGGACAACTTCTGGATGATGGGCGAGACCGGCCCGTGCGGCCCGTGCTCCGAGCTGCACGTGGACCTCACGCCATACGGCGACACGAAGGGCGCGCTCGTGAACAGGGGCACCGCCGAGTGCATCGAGATCTGGAACCTCGTCTTCATCCAGTTCAACGCGAACCCCGACGGCACCTTCTCGCCGCTCCCCGCGCAGCACGTGGACACCGGCATGGGCTTCGAGCGCGTCACGTCGATCATCCAGGGCACGCGCGGCTTCAGCGAATTCGGCAACGCGCGCATCTCGAACTACGAGACGGACATCTTCCGCCCGATTTTCGACGAGCTCGAGAAGATGAGCGGTGCGAAGTACGGCAGCACGCTCCCGCAGCCCGACAGCGCCGGGCGCCTCATCCCGGTCAACGAACAGGAGAAGGTGGACGTGGCATTCCGCGTCATCGGCGATCACATCCGCACGCTCAGCTTCGCGATCGCCGACGGCATCCAGCCCGGCAACAACGACCGCAACTACGTCCTGCGCCGCATCCTGCGCCGCGCCGTCCGCTACGGACGCACGCTCGGCTTCCACGAACCGTTCTTCTACAAGCTCGCGGACGTCCTCGCCCGCACGATGGGCGACGTCTTCCCCGAGATCCGCGCGAAGCAGAAGCAGGTCGAGGAGACGCTGCGGCGCGAGGAGGAGTCGTTCAACAGGACGCTGGACAAGGGCATCGCGCTGTTCGAGGCCGAGGTGGCGCGGATCACCGAGGCCGCCACCGCAAAAGGGCAGGCGAGCGGCGCGATCATCCCGGGACCGTTTGCCTTCCGGCTCTATGATGAGCAGGGCTTTCCACTCGATCTCACCGAGCTCATGGCCCGGGAACGCGGCCTGTCGGTGGACACGGCCGGTTTTGAGAAACTGATGGAAGAGCAGCGCGCACGCGCGCGCGCGGCGCAGAAGAAGACCGTCATCGAGCTCTCCGAGATCGATGTGAAGGAGCCCACTCATTTCGTCGGCTTCGAGAAGGTGGCGACCCCGGCGAAGGTGCTCGACGTCGTGGCGATCAAGGACCGGACGGCGGTCATCCTCGACACGACGCCCTGCTACGCGGAGATGGGCGGCCAGGTCGGCGACACGGGCGAAATCATCCACGGCGCCGACGTGTGGCGCGTGATGAACACGCAGAAGGCCGGGAACACCTGCCTGCATTTCATCGAAGGCGGCGAAGCGCCCGCGACAGGCTCCGAGGTCACTGTGAGCATCGATTCCCTGCGGCGCTCGGACATCCAGCGGCATCACACCGTCACGCACATCATGCACTGGGCGATCCACATGGTCGTGAGTAAGGACGCCACGCAAAAGGGCTCCTTCGTCGGGCCGGACAAGCTCACGTTCGATTTCAACAGCGCAGCGCTCACGCCCAAGCAGCTCGCCGACATCGAGAAGCTTGTGAATGCGTCGATCATCGACAACGACCACGTCTGGTGGACCGAGCTCCCCTACGCCGACGTGCGGGGACGCGAGGAAGTGATGCAGTTTTTCGGGGACAAATACGGCGAGACGGTCCGCCTCGTGCAAATCGCCGGCTATGCGGGGCACTTCGACGGCTACTCGATGGAGCTCTGCGGCGGCACCCACGTGCGCAACACCGGCGAGATCGGCCTTTTCCGGATCGTCTCCGAGTCGGCCATCGCCGCCGGCGTGCGCCGCATCGAAGCCATCG
>JBEBGK010000791.1:0-2468 GCA_040081515.1 Chthoniobacteraceae bacterium | reverse complement strand
CAGCACCTCCACCTTGGCCGTAAGCGTCACCGTGAGCTGCGCCAGTCGCTCCGGCACGCTGATGTCATGCGTGAGGACGGCGCCGGCCGTGAGCTTGAGGTCCTTGAACTCGCGCGTGGTCGGGATCCCATCCAGCGTCGTCGAGGTGACGGTCAGCTTGGGTTCGGTGAGCAATCCCGGATCGAGATGCGATTCGCCAAGCATGAGCGCAACGCGCGCCGCGAGCGTCGCCTCGCGCCGCGCAAGCAACTGTTCCCGCGCAATGTGAAATTGCGCATCCAGCCGGTACTCTTCCGCATGATGCTCGAACTGCGTGAGCGTCGCGAAGGAACCGTCCGGTTCGGCGAGGACGATCTGCCGCAGCCCCGGCTGCTGCGTGAACGGCACGACGATGCGCCCGCGCTTCTCGTCCCGGACCAGCTTCCGTCCGTCGAGCCATGCCACCGCGTTCCTCACCTGTTCGCCGCGCTCATCGAGCACTGCGAGCAGATCGCCGGACGGCCCCGTCGTCTGAATCACCTGCCACTGCCCCACGCGCACCATCGCACGGCTGCTGCGCCCGCCACCGATGAACTCCACGATCCACGCCCCCCGCTTTCCCTTCAGTGCGGGAAACTTGAACGTCTGCCGCGCCCGCTTGAAAGGCCCGCCGTCGAACGTGTGCGTCTGCTCGCTGTTCGCCACGAGCCCGTCGAGATTCAGGTCCGTGTTCAGCTGGCGCTTTTGCGTGAGGAAGAAGTTCAGCGCGTTCATCTCGTAGATCTTCACGATGAGCTTCGGCGTGTTCTTCACGATGATCTCGATCTGCACGGCATCACCCAACTCCGCGCCGAGCGCCGGCTTGAAAAACTGCGGATTCGTCGCGACGAACTCGATGTCCACGCGGTCCTTGAGCCTTTGAAATGCCGCCGGAGTCAGGAGCGAGGCCCACTGCTCGGGATTCCCCTGCCCGCCCGTGATCATCGCCTCCGCGAGCACCGGCTTCAGCCACGTGTCGCGCACATACTCCACCCACGGCGCAAGCATCGCGTCCACCGCCGCCGGACCATTCGCCGCGAACAGATGCAGGAAATACTCGCGCACCAGCGCCTCGTCATCGCCAACCGGGCGGTGCTGAATCAGCCCCTCGCTCAGATCCGCATTCAGGTCGCACATCGGCTGCGAATCCCGCACGCGCTCCAGCCACCTCGGATTCACATACCCCGCTGGTCGCGGCAGCTTCAGGTAGTCGAGGAAGCGGGCCCGATCGTACACCCCTTTGCGCCGGTCATGGTCGAGCCGGAGGTAAAGCACGCGCGCCTTCAGCGTGTTGAAAGCCGGCGGCAATGTCTTCGCATACGCATCGACGCGGTCCAGCCATGCCTCGCGCGCAGCCGCGTCGAACTCGATATCCACATCCGCCGCCGGCGCGAGTTTGCGCAGCTTCGTCATCACGAAGCGCTCGTCATTCACCAGCGTCGGGATCTGTTTCGCCAATGCCTCGAGCTGCTCCGCCAGCAGCGCCCGATGGATATTGAACTCACCAAATCCGCGCGCCTCCTTCGAGCGCAGGTCGAGCGCAATGAGTTCCAGCAGCCCCGGCACATCCGGCCGGTCGATGCGGGCGAGCAGGGCGCGCCGCTGCTGTTCGGTTAGGGGCGCCTTGCCTCTCACGAGCGCCTCCAGCGCCTCGATGGTAAAGGACCCCATCCCGCGGTCATTCGCGAGCGAGTCCTTCTCGAAGACCTCGCGGCTCACCCGCGCCGGAACAAGCACGGTGGGCAGGTTCGGCTTCCGGTCCCGCGCCTCCTGCTGATGATTGAACTGCAAGCCCAGCCGCTCGCGGAGGAACGCCAGCGTCTTCTGCGGGTTCGCGTCATAGCTGAGCAACGCCTCACGATTCTCAATGATTCGCCGCCGGGCCGAATTTGGAAACCGCTTCTTCCATTGCTCGATCACGTCCGCAAGCTTCGGTTCGTTGCGGGTGTTCTGAAAATGCAGCGCGTGGAAAAAGTAATAGTCCTCGCTGGCCGGGACGAGTTCGCCGAGCACCTTCTCGCGGTCCGGTGCCAGCGCGAACCTCTCGATGAAGCCAATCTCATTCTCCGCCCGGGCGGCGGAGGGGAGCAGCAATGAAGTGACGAAGGCCAGTGCCAGAGGGAGTGAAGTGCGCGTGTTCATAAGTGGGTTGGGATGGATGAATCGTGAATCCGCCCCGGGCGCGATGCAATGCCGCCGGAACGTGTCCCTTCAATACCACGCAGCCCGCAGGCGGGTTGTGACGGAATTGTAAAAGCGGTGTGAGATTGTTACGAAGCAAAGGTCTGGTTCTCTAACGTCCGCCTTGCATGCGGGCGCGGTTTCCCGAAATGTCGCACCCTTTTCAGCACCATGACCGAGCCCGCCATCACCAAGGAAATCATCGCAAAGCACGGCCTCACCGACGAGGAATATGCCCGCATCCAGGGCATCCTCGGGCGCGAGCCGAA
>JBEBGK010000790.1:0-2469 GCA_040081515.1 Chthoniobacteraceae bacterium | reverse complement strand
CGGCGACGCGGGGCTGGATATCGGGCGCAAGACGATGCAGCCGATCTACGATTTTATCGGCGAGGCGCAGAAGGAGAAGAAGCCGTTCTTTGTCTGGTACGCGCCGCTGCTGCCGCACGATCCGCACACGCCGCCGGCGCGCATTTTGGAAAAGTACAGGGGCAAGGCGCCGAGCGAACACGTCGCGAAGTACTGGGCGATGGTGGAGTGGTTCGACGAGACGTGTGGCGATCTGCTCGGCTTCCTCGAGCGTGAGAAGCTCGCGGAAAATACGATCGTCGTTTACGTGACGGACAACGGGTGGATTCAAAATCCGGACGCGCCGAAGTACGCGCCGAAGTCGAAGCAGTCCCAGTACGATGGGGGATTGCGCACGCCGATCATGGTGAAGTGGCCGGCGAAGCTCCGTCCGGCGATGAACGCCGAGACGGCGGTGAGTTCGTTGGACATTTTTCCGACGCTGCTCGATGCGGCCGGCATCAAGCGCCCGGACGGTCTGCCCGGCGTGAGCCTCGCGGATTCCGCGGCGCTGAGTGCGCGCGATGCGGTTTTCGGCGAATGCTTCACGCACAACTCGAAGGACCTCGCGAATCCCTCCGCGAGCCTGCGCTGGCGCTGGGTAATCCAAGGTGATTGGAAGCTGATCGTCCCCGCGTCGCAGAATGAGCCGGATGCCGTGGTCGAACTCTACAACCTGAAGGCCGATCCCACGGAGGAGAAGAATCTCGCCGGTGCGGAGAAGGAACGCGTGGAGAAGATGCGCGCGAAGCTGGACGCGTGGTGGAGGGGGTAGGGCGGACGGTGCGACAAGTGTGGGACCGACGATTCGTCGGTCCGGTGCGTCTGTGCGCGGACGACGGTGTGTTTCAGAGGATGCGTTTGCATTTGTCACGGAGGGGAGCGGCGGTGCGGACGCGCAAGGGCAGGACATGGAGGCAGGTCGTGCTTTCACGCCTCTGGCCGACGAATCGTCGGCCTCACATTTTATCTGGCGGAATATGAAAATACTGTTAAGAAACGCCTTAGTTCGGGTTCTCCTCCATGATGCCTCACTCGCAACCCTTTCCCTGGGGGCTGCCTCACCGGGCGGTGGGTGGTGGTAATTCGTCCCCCAAGCTATGAAACGATTTCTCCTCCTCGCCGGGCTGTTGCCCGGAGTGCTGCTTGCCAATGCGATCCGCCAGGGCGAGCCGGTGCCGAAGCGGCCTGCGCCTTCGGTCGCAAAAATCGCGAAGCCGGCGAAGGAGCGGTGGCAGAATGTGGCGAAGTCGGATGAGGCGAGTTTTCGCCGTCATGTGGTGCCGCTGATGGCGCGCTCGGGGTGCAGCGGGCGGGAATGTCATGGTTCGTTCCAGGGCCGCGGCGGGTTCATGCTCTCGCTCTTTGGTTACGATTTCGACAACGACCACAAGGAGATCACGGCGGATCAGGAGGATGGCGTGCGCGTGGATTTGAAGGAGCCGATGAAGAGTCTCGTGCTGGCGAAGCCGTCGCTCGACGGCGAGGAGCACAAGGGGAAGAAGCGTTTCGAGAAGGGGTCGTGGGAATACAATTTGATCCTGCGCTGGATTCAGGATGGCGCGAAGAGCGATGTGGCGGAGACGGGGGAATTTGCGCACCTGGAGGTGACGCCGAGGGAATTGCAGTTCAAGAAGCCGGGCGAGTCCGTGCAGATGCGGGTGCTGGCGCATTGGAAGGACGGCGCGGTCGAGGATGTGACGCAGCTCACGCGGTTCCGCACGAATGATGAGTCCGTGGTGGTCGTGAATGAAGTGGGGCGGGTGACTGCGAAGGGCAGGGGAGACACGCACATCGTGGCGTTTTACGACAACGGCGTGCAGCCGGTGCCGGTGATTTTTCCGATGAGCGACAAGGTGGGCGCGAAGTTCCCGCCGGTGAAGGCGCGGACGAAGGTGGATGAGTTCATCCTCGCGAAGCTGAAGAAGGCGGGCATCGAGCCGTCGGAGATTTGCACGGATGCGGAGTTCCTGCGCCGGGTGAGTCTCGACCTCACGGCGACGCCGCCGACGCCGCAGCAGGTGCGCGCATTTCTCGCGGACAAATCGCCGGACAAGCGCGCGAAGAAGGTCGAGGAACTGCTGAAGACGCCGGGCTATGCGGCGTGGTGGACGACGCTGCTGTGCGATTTCACGGGAAATAATCCGCGGCAGCTCAACACAGGCGGCGAATTGCAGTTGAACGATCGTTTTTCGCGGCAGTGGTATGAGTGGATCAACAAGCGCGTGGCGGACAACATGCCGTACGATCAGATGGTCGCGGGGATCGTGCTGGCGACGGGACGTTCGAAGCCGGAGCAGAGCTACGAGGAATTCACGAAGGAGATGGCTTCGTATTTCCGCGATGAGAACCGCGTGGATTTCGCGACGCGGGAGACGATGCCGTATTTCTGGCAGCGGCAGAATGTGCGCAAGCCGCAGGAGAAGGCGCTCGCCTTTGCCCATAGCTTCC
>JBEBGK010000789.1:0-2471 GCA_040081515.1 Chthoniobacteraceae bacterium | reverse complement strand
GAGAACATCCTGCTCGGCGCGTCGCACTCGCATTCCTCCGGCCCGGTCGGGATGGTCCTGCCGGGGGAATTCGACCACGCCTCGCCGCACGTGCAGGAGCTCGCGTATCAGAAATCCTCCGGCGCCGACCCGAAGTATCTCGAGCGCTTCGTCGCCGGGATCGCGGATGCCGTCGCGGCGGCGGATGCGGCGAAGACGGACGCGCTGCTGGGCTTCGGCGTGGGGCGCGCGGAGAATGTCGCGTTCAACCGCCGGCAACGGATGAAGAACGGCCTGAGCTACAGCCATGCAGGACGCGGGAACCCCGACATCAACGGATACGCCGGGCCGGTGGACCCCGATGTGGCGACGATCGGCGCGTGGACGAAGGACGGCAAACCGCTCGGTGTCGTCGTCAATTTCTCCTGCCACGCCACGACCGGACCGCGCGCGTTCTCGGCCAACTGGATCTATTACCTCGAAAAGACCATCCGCGGCGGACTCGGCGCGGATGTGCCGGTCGTCTTCCTGCAAGGCTGCTGCGGCGACATCACGCAGGTGGACAATCTCGATCCGTTCGCGCCGCAGAGCCCGGACTACTACGGCCAGCTCGTGGGCGGCACGGTTGGCGCGGAAGCGTTGAAGGTGCTCTTCCGCGCGCCGCGCGGCGCCGGTCCGTTCCCCGTCGGCTCGCTTGCGAAGACATGGCGCATCAAGCGCCGCGTGCCCGAGCCGGAACGTGTCGCACGATGCTTAGAGGCAACGAAGAAGAATCCCAAGGAGGTGGGCTCGACCGAATGGACGTTTGCCAAGGAGATCGTCCTGCTCGACGCGCTGATCGCGAAGTCACCCGATGTCGAAGTGGAGGTGCAGGCGGTGCAGGTCGGCCCGGCGGTGTTCGTCACGAATCCGGCGGAGTTCTTCGTCGAGTTCGGGCTCGATTTGAAAAAGCGGAGCAACTTCAAGATCACCATCCCCGTGGAACTCGCGAATGGCTGCGTGGGCTATGTGCCGACCGAGGAGGCATTCGGCCCCGGCGGCGGCGGTTACGAGACGCGGCTGACGAGCTACTCGAATCTCGAAATCACCGCGGGCCGGCAGTTCGTCGAGGCGGGGCTGGAACTCGCGGGGAAATTCACGCCGTCGCCACTGCCCGAGCCGCCGCGGGCCGGGCCGTGGAAGGAGCCGTGGGGTTACGGCGCGGTGCCGCCGGAATTGAAGTAGCGTTTACGCCCGCACCGCCTCGACCGACAGCACCTCGCCCGCCTCGCATTCGACGCGCAGTGCGATCGGGCGGCAGCACACCGCACAGTCCTCGATCGTCGAGCCGTCACCCTGCGAAGTGTCCACCGTCGTCGTGAAACCAGCCCCGCAGTAGGGGCATTCGATCTCGACCTCGACGACGAAGTTCATGGCCCGCGGGCTACACCTTCAACCGCGGAGCGTCGCCCCACAGATCCTCGATGCGGTAAAGGTCGCGCTTCGACTTGTGGAAGATGTGCACGACGACGTCGCCATAGTCCGCCACGATCCACTGGCTCAGGGGAAATCCATCCACATTCAGCGGCCCCCGCTTGTGCTCCTTCTTCAGCCGGGCCTCGAGTTCGTTGACGATCGCCTTCAACTGCGGCTCCGAGGAACCGGAGCACACGACAAAGAAGTCCGTGAATGTGGAGAGCTTCCGCAGGTCGATGACAACGGTGTCCTCCCCTTTCTTGTCAGCGATGATCGCCGCGCAAAGCTTCGCAAGTTTGTCTGATTTAATGGGTGCCTCCTTGATAAAGTTGGTGCGTTTCAATGATGGCCCGCACCGGTTCGGGGACCAGATAGCGGATGCTCCGCCCCTGCGCAACGCGCTTGCGCAGATCAGTCGCCGAAATGTCCACCCGCCGCAGCACCCGGGGAAAGTCGTGCGCGGGCGCATGGGCATCGCGCTCGAAGACGACGAACCGGACCATCCGGCGCAGTTCCTCGTAGTGACGCCACGTGGGCAATTCGCGCACGTTGTCCTGGCCGATCAGGTAGTACAGTTCGTCGTCGGGCGCATTTTTCCTCCACGCGGTGACCGTATCCACGGTGAAACTCGGCCCGGCCTGCTCGGTTTCGGATCCGTCGCACTCGAAGCCGGGCTCGCCCGCGATGGCCGCGCGCACCATCTGCAGACGCAGTCCCGGGGGAGCGGGCTGCCGCGCCAGCTTGTGCGGCGAGAGCGCCGCGGGCACGAAGACGACGCGATCCAGCGCGAGTTGCTCCATCGCCTCGCGCGCCAGGATCAGGTGCCCGTGGTGGATGGGATCGAAAGTGCCGCCGAAGAGGGCTGTTCGCATCGCTTCGCCGGCTAGTACAGCAGATGCGGCTGCCGCGCAGCCTTGAAACGATCCACGAAAGGCTGCCAGCCCGCGATGATCGCCGCGGCGCCCATGCCCCTCTCGATCTGGGCGCGGATGCTCGTGCTGCCGTACACCTTCCAGAAAATGCCGTCGGGATCCCGG
>JBEBGK010000071.1:0-9543 GCA_040081515.1 Chthoniobacteraceae bacterium | reverse complement strand
CCGTGGAGATGTTCCTGCTCGGCGACGGGCGGATCTTTGTGAACGAACTCGCGCCGCGCCCGCACAACAGCGGCCATTTCAGCTTCGATGCGAGCGTGACGAGCCAGTTCGAGCAGCAGGTGCGCGCGGTGTGCGGCCTGCCACTGGGCAGCACGGAGTCGCTGCGCCCGGCGGCGATGGCGAATCTCCTCGGAGATCTGTGGAGCGGCGGCGAGCCGGACTGGCGCGCCGCGGCGGCATTTCCGCAGGTAAAAATCCATCTCTACGGCAAGACGACACCCAAACCCGGCCGGAAAATGGGGCACCTCACGGCATTCGGCGCCACGGTCACGGAAGCGGCCTCCGCCGTCCGCTCCGCGCGGGCGGCATTGACGCAAAAGACATGAAGACCCACGTCACGCCCGCATTTTCCCCGAATCAGATCCAGGACGCCGTCGAGGCAGCCCTGTATCTGCTCGGAGGCGGCTACCCGGTGGCGCTGCCCACCGAGACCGTCTATGGGCTCGCGGCGGATGCGACGGTTCCCGAGGCGGTGCTCCGCATTTTCCAGGTGAAGGAGCGGCCGAAATTCGACCCGCTCATCGTGCATCTGCCCGGCATGGACTGGCTCGACCGGGTGGCCGCAATCCCCGCGCGCGACCGGCCCCGCGTGGAGAAGCTCGCCGCTCAAGTCTGGCCGGGACCGCTGACGCTGGTGCTTCCGAAAAAGGCCTCGATCCCGGATGTCGTGACCGCAGGCCTCGAGACCGTCGCGGTGCGGATCAGCGCGCATCCCGTGTTCGCGGCCGTGATCGGCGCATTCGGCAAGCCGCTCGCCGCGCCGAGTGCGAACCGCTTTGGCCGCATCAGCCCCACCACTGCGCGCCACGTGATGGACGAGCTCTCGGGAAAGATCCACCTCGTCGTGGATGCGGGTCCGTCAACGCACGGAATGGAATCCACGATCGTCACCGTGCGGGATGACAATGCATGGATTCTGCGGAACGGCCCGGTGACGGCCGCCGATCTCGGCCGGTATGTGGCCAAGGTCGCGGTCTCGACCCGGAGCGCGCTGCCGAATGCGCCCGGGCAGCTCAAGAGCCACTATGCGCCGGCCACGAAAATGCAGTTGCTGCGCCCGGGTGAGCGTCCGCCCCTGAACCCGGCCGGGCGCGCCGGCCTGCTCGCATGGTGCGCCGCCGACGACGCGAAGGGCTTCAAGAAGGTCGAGATTCTTTCCCGCACCGGCGACATGCGCGAGGCCGCCGCGACCCTTTTCTCCAAGCTGCGCGTCCTCGACAGCGCGAACCTCGATCTCATCGTTGCCGAATCAGTCCCGGAGGAGGGCTTGGGCGCCGCCATCATGGATCGACTCCGCAAAGCCGCCGGACATGGCTGAGCGGCTGCCCCGGACGGGAAAAGCCACAGCGATCGTGAGCGCGGCGGTGATGCTGTCGCGCGTGCTCGGGCTCATCCGCGAGATCGTTTTCAACGCGCTCTTCGGGCCGCAGGTGTTGCAGTTTTTCATCGCCGCCTTCCGCGTGCCGAACCTGCTCCGCGATCTCTTCGCCGAGGGCGCGCTTTCCACGGCGTTCATCACCGTCTTCTCGGCGAAAATCGCGCGCGAGGGCGAGGAATCCGCGTGGAGGCTCGCGAACCGCGTCGGGACTCTGACGCTTGTCGTGATGACCCTGATCACCGTGGCGGGGATGGTCTATTCGCCGGATCTGATCGGGTGGATCGCGGGCGGCTATGTCGGCGGCACGATCACGGATTATCCCGGCGGCGACGCCCTGCTGACCTCGCGGCTGACGATGGTGATGTTCCCATTCATCCTCATGGTGTCGCTCGCGGCGCAGGTGATGGGGATGCTGAACGCGAAGCACGTGTTCGGCTGGCCGGCGATGGCTTCCTCGTTCTTCAACATCGGCAGCATCCTCGGCGGCGTCGCGCTGGCGTGGACGTTCGATCGCGGCTTCGGACCGAAGGCGCTTTTCGGTCTCGCGTGGGGCACGCTGATCGGCGGCCTGCTGCAACTCGTGATCCAGTTCCCGTCGTTGCGGCGGATCGGATACCGTCCCCGGCTGGATTTCTCGTGGCGGGACAGCGGCGTGGCCGACGTGTTGCGGAACATGGCGCCCGCGGTCGTCGCTGCGAGCGCGGTGCAGGTGAATGTGATGGTGAACACGAGCTTCGCGACCCACTGCGACGCCGGCGCGGTGACGTGGCTGAACAACGCCTTCCGGCTCATGCAGCTTCCGCTCGGGATGTTCGGCGTGGCCATCGGCACGGTGACGCTTCCCTTCCTCTCCCGGAGCGCGGCCACTGGCGAGCGGGGCGACTTCCGCGCGGCGCTCGCGAAAGGCATCCGGCTCGTCTTTTTCCTCACCGTCCCGGCGGGCGTCGGCCTGTGGATGCTGGCAGACCCGATCCTCAGCGTGATTTACGAGCATGGCAAAGTGAAGACGGTGGACATCGCGCAGAGCGCCGCGGCGCTGCGATTCTACGCGATCGGCCTCGCGGCATACGCCGGGATGAAGGTGCTCGCGCCGGCGTTCTACGCCATCGGGCGGCGGAAGACGCCGATGGTCGTCAGCTTCCTCGCGATCGGCCTGAACTACGGGCTGAACTCCCTCTTCATCCAGCTCGGCTACGGACACAGCGGCCTCGCGCTCAGCACCGGCTGCGTGGCGCTCGCGAATTTCTCCCTGCTCTACTGGCTCATGCGCCGGGAGATCGCGCAGATGGAAACCCGGCGGCTGCTCGTCACGTTGCTGAAGGTTTTCCTCGCGAGCGATGCGATGGCCCTCGTGTGCTGGGGCGCGCAGTGGCTGCTGCTCGACCCATGGGCGACGATGGGCCTGCCTCTCCGGATCGCCGCGCTCGTGCTGACGATCGGGCTCGCGCTCGGCGCATTCTGCACCGTGGCGGCGCTCCTGAAGATCCGGGAAATGCACGATTTCCTCGATGCCGTCCGTCGGAAGCTTTCGCGGCGCCGGCAGCCGTCCGCTTGATGCCATCTCTCAAACTAAATCGTGCCGAAGTCAGGGAACTACGAAGAACGCGAAGGCCGCGAAGACTCACTGTGAATATTCACTTCCTCCCTTCGCGTTCTTCGCGCCCTTCGTAGTCACCTTATCTGTGAGAGATGGTATAAGGCCGCGTGACGTTACCGGACGAATCTCCCGAGGATGGGGCGCAGCTTCTCGATGGTCGCAGCCGGCCAGAGCTTGCGGTCGGTGACGAGTGCGGAGTCCAGCGAATGGTGCTCGGGCAGGCTCGCTTCGGCAGGAATCAGCGGCACGACGCGCGCAATGACTTTTTTCGCCGCGTCGGCGTTTCCCATCAGGTGCGCGATGACCGCGTCCGCGGTGACCGGCGCCTCCTCGATCTTCCAGCAATCGTAGTCGGTGATCATCGCCATCGTGGCCATCGCGATCTCCGCCTCACGGCAGAGTTTCGCCTCCGCCAGGTTGGTCATGCCGATCACGTCGAAGCCGAGGCGCCGATGCGTCTCGCTTTCCGCCCGCGTGCTGAACTGCGGGCCATCCATGTTCACGTACGTGCCGCCCTTGTGCACGGTGTAGCCGAGCGCGAGGGCCTCGCGGTGGATGATCTCCTGAAGGCTGCCGCAGACCGGCTCCGCGAACGCCACGTGGGCCACGATTCCTTCGCCGAAGAAAGTATGGGCCTGGCTCGTCCGGTCGAAGAATTGCGACGGCAGGACGATGTGCTGCGGGGCGTACTTCTCCTGCAACGAGCCGACCGCCGTGACGCAGATCGCAAACCGGACTCCCAGCGATCGGAGCGCCCAGATGTTCGCCCGGTGGGGAAGCTCATGCGGGAGAATCCGGTGCCCGCGCGCATGCCGTGGCAGGAAGAAAACCTGCCGCCCGCCAAGCTGCCCGCCGAGGATGACGTCCGATGGCGGGCCGAAGGGCGTCTCGACACGATGCTCGGTCACGCCGGTCAGCCCGTCGATCTGGTAAAGCCCGCTCCCGCCGATGATGCCGATGTGCGCTGGTTCTGACATTGCGCGGAGCAAAGCAGAGGGAGCGCCCGCGAGGAAAGGGCGGAGTTACGTCGAAAGCTGAATTCCTACTTCGCCAATCCTCAGCGCCGCGCGTCGGTTCAGACTGCGGTCTTTTCAACGGAAAAGAAAGACCCCGACGGGTGCCGCGCATTGGCGCAACCCGTCGGGGCCTGGAATCAGAGCAGTTCGGGCTTAGGCCAGGACGTGCTTGCGGTAGGCGAACATCAGACCGAGGCCGATGACCATCAGGCTCAGGGTCGAACCGAAGTCCGGCACGCCCGACGCGGTCTTGGTGTAGTCCACCGAGAACGAACCCGTATTGTCGCTCCAGTTGCCATTGTCCATCGTGCCCAAGGAGAGCGACGAGACACCAGCGGGGACCACGAAGCCACCCGAAGCGCCCATGACGAAGGCAACGCCATTCGACCAGACGCCGATCAGCGAGGACTGATTGACGTTGTTCAAGGCCGTCACACCGCCCGCAGCGCCGTGGCTGACTTGCGGAGCAGCACCAGCGGGACCCACGCCGGGACCGCCGACTGGGAAGCCCCAGTTGACGAGGCCGGAGGCCGTGAAGGTGATGTTGTCTCCAGCGGCCAGACCGCCGATGAACGTGGGAGCAGTGCCGCCATCAGGAGCGGGGCCGAAGGCCGCCCAAGGATTGGCGGTGCCGGCGACATTGACGATGACTGCGCTGGCTGGCGTGGCCAGGCAGAGCAAGGAACAAGCGGCCGCGAGTGCCGTGATATATTTTGAGATTTTCATTGGTTGGGATTTGGTTTTGGTTTTCTAGGATTGAACTCACCGCGAGGTTTCGCGGATCCTTCGACTCTGAGGAGGAAATTAGCAGGGGTCGTGCCAAACGGAATTATGCATTCAAAATAAAGGACTCAAATGCTTTATTTAGTGACACTTGCGAGTCAATTTTATTTCCATTTCCGATCCAGATCTCTGCCTCAGATACGGCGGTTTTGTAAAGGAATCCGACGCGCCAATCGGCCGTCAGAATGGAAACGTATGATAATACACTTGAAGACAGTCACTTGCATCGCATTCAGAACTTGCCGCGATTCTTTACACTATTTCGCTGCCGATCGGTATTCTTTACAGGCTCGAACAAGCCGTCTGAGAGAGACGTGGAGCAAAGGGTGACCGACTGGTACTCGCACCCCGGGTCCCCGAGCTGGATGCTTCGGGCCTATCCAAACCCCTTTCCGGTAGATACCTGTGCATTCGGAAAGGGCACCATCCTTTGGAAGTATCGGAAGGGTCCATGGAAGCTCTGGACCCCGGTGCCAAGGCTCAAAACGCCCTCGTCGGAGCTTAAAACCTCGAAGCCGAGGCATTTCGCTGCGGCGTCGAGGCTTGTCGATGCCTCGCCGGAGCTTTTTGATACGACGTCGGGGCTTTTTGCTTCAACGCCGGAGCTTCTTGATACGACGCCGAGGCTTTTTGCTTCGGCACTGGAGTCTTTCGATTCGACGCCGGAGCTTTCCGACACCTCGCCGGAGCCTTTTGATTCAACGCCGGAGCTTTTCCATTGAACGCCGAGGCATTTCGACTCAACGCCGGAGTTTTTCGGTCCGGCGCGGCTCGCGGGAGTGCCGGCGAGGAAGGGGCGGAGTTACCCGGGGGCCTTGGTCTTGAGCGCGGCGATGAATTCCTTCAATCCGCGCGGACGGGGAAGGGTGCGGCTGACGACCGTGGCGAGCGGTCGGGTCATCTTCGGAGAGCTGATCTCCACGGCGCAAAGCTGGCCGCTCCGGACTTCGGCGGACACCGTGCGCGCCGGCACGATGGAGACGCCACTCTCGATCTCGACCGCCCGCTTCACGGTCTCGACGTTGTCGAACTCCGTCGCGTGAACCACCTTCACCCCGGCGGTGCGAAGGTGGCGGTCGATCATTTTCCGCGTCGGCGTGTCTGGCTCGAAGGAGATGAAACGCTGGCCCGCAATCTCGGAAAGCGCGATTCGCTTGCGCGAGGCGAGCGGATGGCGGGGATGGCAGATGAGGACGAGATCGTCCTCGGCGAAGACCTCGCAGATGAGACCGGGCCGGCGCGCCGGACTCGACCATTTCGTAGATCTGCGGCGAACGGCGGTATTCGACATTGACGGAAACCTGCGGGTATTTCGCGCGGAAGAGCTCCAGGCGGGCGGGCAGATCGTGGAGCCCGATGCTGAAGATGGACGCGATGCGCAATTCACCTGCGACCTCGTCCTTCAGTTCCTTGAGGCGCGCCTCGAAACCGCCCCAGATCGATCGCATCTCCTTGCACGCGGCGTAGAAAGCCTGGCCCTCGGGCGTCACCGTGACGCCCTTCCGGCTGCGCTCGAGCAGCGCGCAGCCGAAGCGGGATTCGAGGTTGCGCACCTGCTGGCTGACGGCGCTCTGCGAGATGTGGCTTGCGGCGGCGGCCGTGGAAAAATTGCCGCTTTCGACAATGTCGCAGAAGACTTTTAGCGAATCGACGTGCATCTCGGAAAGCGCATCAGCAATGGGTTGGCAGCATCCTGAATCCTCCCGGCGAAAGGGGCGACCAAAAACCGCGATTTCGTCGTGGCACAGTGCGTCCCGCCTGTGGGGCGCGCGGGCATCCTGCCCGCAGCTTGATTTGCGTTCGCTGCCACACCGGGCGGGACGCCCGCTGGCCCCACAGGCTGGAAGCACTGTGCCACGTAAAACATGGCGAATCAGCCCGCGAAGCTGCCAGATCTCCCCTCCCCCCGCAAGCGCACCGCACGATCCGAACTGTCCGGCCAACTGAGATCCGCCTGCTTGCGGCGCTTTGCGTGGTTTGGCTCGCAGCGGAGGCCGTTCCGGGAACGGTTCATGCTTGAGGGTATCCCCTTGGAAACACCCGTCGAGCCCGCCTGCCGTCAACTGCTTCCCACACCGAGAGACCCACGCCCAATGAAAGCCTTTCGTCTTCCCATTCTCCCGCTTGCCGCCCTGCTGGCCTTGGCCATGGAAACGACTGCCGCGATCGTGACGGTCAATTTCAACTCGGGGGACCAGATGGTCTATAATTCGGACACGACCACGGTGCTCACCGGCGGGACCGCTGCGGATGGCGACGGGGCGGTGCTGCAACTCGGCTATTTCAGCATGGCTACCAGCGCGAATCCGTTTGCCGGGACCTGGACTCCCCTCACCGGGGAAGGCGGCGCCAATTCCGGCTTCGCCACCACGAGCGTCGGCGACACCACCGGAAACGGTGCGCTTTCCGGCACCTTCGCGATGAACCTGGTCTTCGACACCACGGACACCGCCCGCAACGCGAGCCTCCCGGCGGCCGGCATCCCGCTCGGCATCCGCATCTACAACGCGCCCACCATCGGCGGTTCGACCCATTACATGACCATTTCGAGCACCGCCGCTCACTGGCAATGGCTGACGCCCGCCGACGCGCCCGGGCCCACGCTCACCCTCCTCCTGAACGAATCCGATCTGCGCCTCGAGGATGGAACGTCCGCGGGCAGCGCAGTCGGGATGCCCACCGACGGCAGCTTCTCGACGACCGTGCCCGTCCCCGAGCCATCCGCGTTCGCTCTGCAAGCCATGGTGGCCATGGCAGCCTTCTGCATGCGAAATCGCGGCAGTCGCCGGTCGTAGGCAGCCTGCTTCGGCAAGCCTCACAGCTTGCCTTTTTGGTTTTTCCGGCGACAGGAGGGGTGTCCCATGCCTGAATTCCGATACACCGCGCGTGATGCCCAGGGGCAGCTGGTCGATGGGGTCGTGACCGCCAACGACCGCCCGGGGGCCATCGCCCAGATCGAGCAGAAGCGCTGCGTGCCCATCCGGATCCAGATCGACGGGGAAAAGGATGCGAAGACAGCCCTGATGGCGCCGGGCGCCCCGTCTCCGCAGAAAACGCTCGCGCCGACCGCAAAGGAAACTTCCCGTTCGAAATCCGAGCTCGCACGGACGGAGAAGACCACCGCGAAGGCGGCCTCCCTTTCCAAGGCCGCGACCACCATGGCCGACGCGGGGATGACGCTCAGCCACTCGCAGCAGTATCTCTTCAGCGAACAGCTCGCGCATCTCCTCAGCGCGGGGATGACACTCGATGAATCGCTCGGCGTGCTCGTCAAGCGTCTCAAGCACCCGAAGCTCCGCTCGCTTTCCCAGTCACTGCACCAGGCGCTCGTGGATGGATCGAGCCTCTCGCAGGCCATGCGGCTTTTCCCGAAAATCTTCTCGCCGCTCTACGTCAACATGATCTCCGCGGGCGAGGCCTCCGGCTCGCTGCCGACCATCCTGCGCCGGCTTACGATTCACATCGGCGACGTGAAGGCGCTGCGCGACCGCGTGCAGCAGGCGCTGCTCTATCCCACCGTCCTCGTCGTCGTGGGCATCGTCCTCATCCTGGTCTTCATGAACTGGATGGTCCCGCAGCTCACGAATTTCTTCAAGGACACCTCCGCCAAGCTGCCCACCGCGACGAAGATGCTCATCGACCTGAACGACTTCGTCACCGCGTACTGGTGGCTCGTGCTCGGCATCGGCGTGGGCGCGTTCATCCTCTTCCGCCTCTTCATCGCCACGCCCGCGGGCCGCATGGGCTGGCATCGGTTCAAATGGACCGTCCCCGTGCTCAGCCACATCCCGCGATACCGGCTCTATGCGCAGTTCGCCCGCACCCTCGGCACGCTCACGGGAAACGGCGTCACCCTTCTGCGCGCGCTGGAACTCCTCGAGGACATCTCGGGCAATGACTACATCCGCGTCCGGATGGATCAGGTCCGCGCCGCCGTCGTGGACGGCGCCACGCTCTCCGGCGCGCTTTCCGTGCAGGGGATTTTCCCGGAGATGTTCGTGGACATGATGAGCGTCGGCGAACAGACGGGGAAATTTTCCGACACCATGAGCCTCATCGCCGATGTGTACGAGCGCGAACTCGACAAGCAGGTGCAATTCGTCAGCACGCTCATCCCGCCCGTGATCATGGTGATGATCGCCGTGGTCATCGGCACCGTGATCTACGGCATCCTCGTCGCCGTCTTCAATCTCACCAGCAGCATGAACCGCCCGCGGTAGGTGGGTCACCGGCCACCGCCGGCCTTCCCTTTTCCGGCGGCGAAGCGCACACCAGCGCACACTTGCCATCCCGGGAGGCGCGTCGTAGTCTGCCTTCCCCATGCTCCTCCGTCTTTTCCTCGTCTTCCTTTGCGCATCCGCGTTCGCCGCGGCGCAGGAATCCTCGCCTCTCTCGGAGCAGCCCACGGCCTTTTCCGTCTGGCTCGATCTGAACGCGCTCTCCAAGCCCGGCGCCGAGAAACCCGCGCTGCCAATCTGGTTCGAGTCGTTCCAAAACGAGCCGGTCGCGGCTAAGAACGGCGCGCCGCCGAAGACCATCTACCGCATGCGCCTCCGCCGCATGCCATCGCTCCACCGCGAAGTGCTGCTCCGCATTTTCTTCGATGACGTGATCGGCCTCCAGCCGGTCGTCACGGCGTGGACCGAGAGCGGCAAGGAACAATTCCGAAGCCCGGCGCTCGGCTCCGGCCTGAACCTGCCGACCAGCGA
>JBEBGK010000788.1:0-2479 GCA_040081515.1 Chthoniobacteraceae bacterium | reverse complement strand
GCGCGCAGGGCGCGCCCTAGACGGAGGCGCATGAATCCCCGTTCCCTCTCCCGCCGTCGTTTCGTCCGCCAATCCCTCTTCGCCTCGGGCGCGGTGCTCGGCGCACCCGCCATCCTCCGCTGCGCATCGCCGAACAGCCGGCTCGACGTCGCCGTGATCGGCTGCGGCGGCCGGGGCGGCGGAAATCTCGCGCAGATGGGCACCGAAAACGTGGTCGGCCTCTGCGACGTCAACGAACTCAACCTCGGCTCGGCCGCGGCAAAGTTCGGCGCGGCGAAAAAATTCACCGACTACCGGAAGCTGTTCGACGATCTGAAATCCTTCGACGCGGTGGTCGTGAGCACGCCCGAGCACACGCATGCCTTTGCCGTGCTGCCGGCGCTGCGGATGGGCAAGCACGTCTATTGCGAGAAGCCGCTCGCGCACAATGTCTGGGAGGTGCGCCTCATCCGGCAGGCGGCCCGCGAGGCAAAGGTCGCGACGCAGATGGGCACGCAGATCCACGCCGGCGCCAATTACCGGCGCGTGGTCGAGCTCGTGCAAAGCGGCGCGATCGGTCCCGTCCGCGAAGCGCACGTGTGGGTCTCCCGCGCGTGGGGACTCCAGAGCAAGGAGGCGGCGGAACGGAACAAGGACATCGTTTTCGTCACCGACCGGCCCGCCGAGGCGCAGACACCGCCGGCGACACTGAACTGGGATCTATGGCTCGGCCCGGCGCCCGAGCGTCCGTTCAATCAGGTCTATTTCCCGGGACCGAAATGGTACCGGTGGTGGGATTTCGGAAGCGGCACCATGAGCGACCTCGGCTCGCACTGGAACGACCTGCCCTTCTGGGCGCTGAAACTCGACGCGCCGCGCACCATCGAGGCCAGCGGAATGCCGGCGCACCGGGAACTCGCCCCCGCCTCGATGAGCGCCACCTACGAATATGGCCAGCGCGGCGACATGCCGCCGGTGAAGCTCACGTGGCATCAGGGCGAGGCACGGCCCGCGATCTGGACCGAAGGAAAGATCCCGCAATGGGGCAACGGCGTCCTTTTCATCGGCGACAAAGGGATGCTGCTCGCCGACTACGGCAAGCACGTCCTGCTGCCGGAGGAGCAATACAAGGACTTCAAGCGCCCGGATCCCTTCATCCCGGACAGCATCGGCCATCACCAGGAGTGGATCCTCGCCTGCAAGACCGGCAGCGCGACGACGTGCAATTTCGAATACAGCGGCGCGCTCACCGAGGCGAATCACCTCGGCAACGTCGCGTACCGCACCGGAAAGAAAATCGAGTGGGACGCCGCCACGCTCCAGGTGACCAACACCCCCGACGCCGCGCAATTCATCCGCCGCGAGTATCGCAAGGGCTGGGAGTTGAAGGGCTGATACCGCTCCTCGTGACGCGGCGTCCGCGTTGCATTCAATTCAGGTAGCGGAAGTCCGACATTGCGAAGAGCCCGCGGCAGAAACTCGTCCACGCGGCCTTCACATCCTCGGCGTCCTTCAGCCCGGGCGATGAGGTGTCGCCCTTGCCCCAGTTGCTCGGAAATTTCTGGAAGAAATTCCACGCCGCCGTGCGTTCGTTCTGCGTCGGCGAACGTCCGAGCGTGATCCAGAAGGCGAGCCCGAGACGCTGCTCGATATTCGCGCCCACTCCCGCATTCGGACCGGCCGGGTAGGCGGAAATCACGCGCTCCGCGAGCTTCCGCGAAGCCGCCGCCACCATGTCACCGTTCAGGAGAAACAGCGCCTGGGCCGGCACATTCGTCGTGTCCCGCGCCCCGGTCACCAGGCTCGCGTCGCTGAAGTCAAACACGGCCAGCGCATCCGGCGGCACATCGCGCGCAATCGGCAGATAGACGCTCCTCACCATCGTCGCGCCGCCGCTGTTGATGAGTTGATCCTCGCTGATCCCCCCGCGACCGAGGCGCGGTCCGCCGATGGGACCATCACCGCTCTGCGCGAGGAGCGAACCCACCGGCGGCGACAGGTCCAGTTGCTGGCTCGCGGAGAGGATCGCGTCGCGGATGCACTCCGCGTCGAGGCGGCGCTTGCTCATGCGCCACTGCATCGTGTTCCCGGGATCGGCAGCGAAACTCGCGGGGTTGTAATCCGAGGACAACTGATACGCGTGACTCAGCATGAGATCGCGCACGAGCTTCTTCACGCTCCACCCGTAACCGCCCTTGTCCGCGGGCGTCTGGAATTTCATCGCGAGGAAGTCGAGCAGCGCCTGGTTCGACGGCTTCTTCCCGGTCGTTCCAAAATTGTCCACGCTCTCCACGAGCCCCTGCCCGAACACTGCGTGCCAGACGCGGTTTGTCATCACGCGCGCCGTGAGCGGATTCGCCGGCGAAGTGAGCCATTCTGCGAGTTCGCGCCGGCCGCTCTCCTTCGATGAAATCGCCGGGCTCGTCCCGCCCGTCAGCACCGCCGGGAATCCGCGTGGCACCCGCTCCGTCGGCTTGTCCGCCTCGCCCCGCGCATAGAG
>JBEBGK010000787.1:0-2482 GCA_040081515.1 Chthoniobacteraceae bacterium | reverse complement strand
CTCCCACCGTGGAGCAGATCGCCATCTGGATCGCCGTGGAGGACCGGGGGTGGGAGGAGCTGTCGGCCCACGCATCGGCGAATTCGATCCACTCGGCGACTGCGGTCGCATTGGCCGCCGCGCACGGGATGGAGTATCTGCTCACATGGAACTGCAAGCACATCAACAACCACAGAATCCGCTCGCGGATTGAGCGCGCCTGCGAAGCCGCCGGACTGCTGTGCCCGGACATTTGCACACCCGCCGAGCTTATGAGAGCCTGAGCCATGCACGAGAACGAAACCATCGCTGAAATCCACCGCGCCCGTGCCGAGCACGCGCGGGAGTGCAATTACGATGTGGACATCATCTTCGCAAAGATGGGCGAGGAACTGAAACGCCTTGAAGCCGAAGGCTGGAAAGTGGCATCGCATCCGGCCCGCCGGATTGCTGAGGAAACGTGCGTCATGCGCGAGGCACCGCCGAAAGAATGAAAACGAAGAAGAAGAGCTTTGATGCTGTCGCCGAGTCGCGGAAATGGCGCATCGAGATGGGCCGCAGGCTCAATGCGATGCCGCTCGCCGAGCGTCTTGCCTATCTCGCCCGCGAACGCGAACGCTACGCCGAAAAGCAGCCGGGCCTCGCCGCATCGTTCGCAAAATCGGCGGCACACGAGGAACCGGACGCGCCCAAACCTGCAAAGGCTTTCGACGCCGTGGCAGAGAGCCGCAAGTGGAAGGAAGCCGTGACACGCGAGACCGCAAGCATGAGCCGCGCGGAGGTTCTTGAGTTTTTCAACAGCTCCAGAACCGCATCTTCCCATCTGCGTGAGTATGAGGAGACATGCGTCGTCCGCGAAGAACCGCCGAAGGCGTGAACCAGCGCGCCCCGAAGATGCGCCCCGACCAGCTCATCATCGCGAACCTCAGCGGCCGCGGCGACAAGGACGTCGCGCAAGCCGCGGAGTTCTTGCTCGAAGGGAAGATGCCGTAACAACACGAGATGCGCTGCCTTTTCTTCCTATTACTGTGCGGGAGCCTCATCGCTCAGGAATCAACGGAGCGGCAGGCTCTCGAAAAGCGACTCCGCAGCTTTTGGGATATGGGTGGCCGCAAACTCGCTGCCCAGTCATGGAAGTGGCCCAAGGAGGAGCGAGCCATGCTGGCGAAGGAATTCAGGTCTTATTGGGAAAGCGGCAAATGGGGCAAACCATACGACGAGGAGGCGTATGGCATCTTGCTCCTTCTTGGGGACCGCGAAGCAACCCGGCACTGCGTTCAGAAAATGGTCAAGGACAAGTTCCCAGCGCTTGGATACTCCGGCAGCCCGATCGTGATCGAATACCTGATGCCGCATGTGTTCAAGCTTGAGGCGTATTCTAGAACATGGGTTTCGGATGTCGTGCATGTCCCGTTTTCCTTCATCGCCACTTCTGATGTATTCAAAATCCTCGCCGAATCATCGGCGTTCAGCGACGAGGTCAGGAAC
This sequence comes from Chthoniobacteraceae bacterium, assembly GCA_040081515.1. Lineage (GTDB taxonomy): Bacteria > Verrucomicrobiota > Verrucomicrobiia > Chthoniobacterales > Chthoniobacteraceae > SXWH01. Next base: position 1,015 of record JBEBGK010000787.1, on the reverse strand, counting down.
TGGGCTAAAAGCACGAAGGTTTCTGATTCGTTGAGTGAGCGCGCAGAACTGCGACGCTGGTGGAATGAAAACAAAGTCCACTTCGCGAAAGATGACTACAAGGCAGTAAAACCAGGCCTCCCCATTCCGAGTGCCTTTGAAGAGGAAAAAGAGAGACGTCGCGGGGCGGACTCCCCACCATGGGAGGAAGAAAGAAATGAAATTCGCCGCAAACACGGCCTGCCTCCTACGGAAGAGACAAAACCGAAGTAGCCAAAGAGCCTCTTCGATCCGTGGGGTCGGCAGTGTTGTGTCGGGTTCACCATGGACGACTCGGGGACGCTCGACCTCAGCGCCGTCTATTCCGACCTCGCCGGGCCGGAGCATCTCATCCGCTCTCCCGTCGCCGCATTGCCGCCAATGTCGGCAAAGATGAGTGGGCGGCTTACTTCGTTTCTCGCCCGGCAAGGACCGCATCCCGGCGGGAAAGGCTACGAAGGCAAGTTTCGCAAGCCCTCCTCCAGCGAGCCACCGGACGACATCGTCTCGTGGCAGTAGCCGGTGACGCTAAATGGCCGAATCCACAACCAAATCGAATCGACAGAAAAATGGGGATAGGAAATTCCAATCATCCATTCTCCTGTCTATAACTCCGCCGGTCCGCATCTCGCGTTTTTGAATGCTGGCTCGTAATCACCAACGACTCGCCATGAAACTCAACCTGCTCATCTCCTCACTCACCGCCCTCAGCGCGCACGCACTCGATTACCCGCACCAGACCGCCGAGCCGCAAAAGAGCGGCTGGCCGCTCACGGCGGAGGAGCGCGCCTACGTGGTCGATAAGCCCGAGCACGACCGCCGCCCCGGACGCGAGTCGAACAAGCATCTGCCGCAGCTCTGGCCCGTGGTTCCCACCGCCGGTCACTTTGGCGGCGATAGCTGGCTGAAACTTCACGAGGCGCATGTGAAGACCGTGCAGGCTAATCAAGGCCCCATCGATGTGCTGCTGGTCGGCGACAGCATCACCATTCAGTGG
>JBEBGK010000786.1:0-2486 GCA_040081515.1 Chthoniobacteraceae bacterium | reverse complement strand
GGAAGCACTGTGCCACGTTCGCCTCCCGTCCTTCCTGTGGACTCGGTTGGAATCACACCTGGTGAACCGCCTTCGCTTCGGAACTCCTTCGTTTCGTCTTCTTTCGTGTTTTTCGTGGACTTCCCATTCACGGATTTAGGATCATCGCACCGTCCCGCGACAGACGCCGGAACGGGCTGAAGCCCGGTACTACTTTGGCGCCTCCCGATGGCGCAAGAAGGAGCAGCCGCACCGCCCAGACGTTGGCACTCGGATTCCGCCCGGGCTACTTCCCGATCGAAATGAGCTGCGCGTAAGTGCGCACGTACAGCCGGCCGCCGCTGACCGCTGGCGACGCATAGCTGTTCTTCTCGCCGAGCGGCAGGCGCTGGATGAGGCGGAATTTGTCGCTCGCGCTGACGACGACGAGTTCGCCCGCTCGCGTGACGTTGTACAGGCGCCCGCCTTTTCCACCGATGCAGATCGGGCTGGCGTAGTAAGGTCCCTCGACGCGCTCACTCCACAGTTGCTCGCCGTCGGAAGATCGCGAGCACGTCACCGTGCCGTTCTCTTTCCAGAGGAAAAGGAGATCTCCCGCTGCCAGCGGCGTCGGCACGTATCCGCCGATGCGGACGATTTCGTAGGCCTTCGCGGGTTTCTTCTCCGCTGCGCCCTTGATGACCTGGATCTCGCTGTTCGCCTGGCCCTGGCCGCATTGCGCGACGATCATGCCCTCGGTCGTGAGCACCGGCGAGGCGACGCAGCGGAGCTTGAAGAGGTCCGGAATGCTCCAGAGCGTGCTGCCGCTCGCGGGATCGAGAGCGAGCAGGCCGTTGTCCGTGCTCAGGCTGATGACCTGCGGGCCGCCCGGCGCATGCAGGACGCACGGCGTCGAGATCGCGTGCTGGCCGCCCTTGAGTTCATTCTTCCACAGCGCCTTCCCGCTCGCGGCATCCCACGCGGCGATGAACGAGCCGGGTTCATCCTGGCTGCTCTGGAGGATCACCGCGCCTTTCTCCACGATCGGCGACGCGCCCTGGCCGTGCTGGGCCTTGAACGGACCGAGGTCCGCCTTCCACACCTCCTTGCCCTCGGCCTGCGAGAGCGCAAAGAGCGCGCTCTGATCCGGCCCGGCGATCCACACGAACACGCGCTCCGCATCCACCGCGCACGAGGGACTCGCGAAGCTGTTGTCCGCGTGCTTGCGATAGATGCCGGTGGCGAATTCGCGCTGCCACTGGATCTTTCCATCCTTCGCCCCGACGCAGACCACGATGCGCTTCGCCTCCGCATCCGGCGCGCCCGGCGGCGTGCAGGTCACGAAGATGCGATCCCCCCAGATGACGGGCGAGGAATGGCCCGTGCCGGGAAGTTCGCAGCGCCAGTGGATGTCCTTGTCCGTGAGCTGCTCGGGCAGGTTCGCGTTGCCCAGCCCCGAGCCATTCGGCCCGCGAAAGCGCGTCCACTCCTGCGCGCCAGCGGTGAAAGTGAGCCCGAGCAGCGCGGCGACGATCAGGCGTGGGGAAAAGCCGGGAACGGTGTGCATCACACGCCGGTAGGCAGGCCGGGCAGGGGAGTCAAGCCGCCGCCGTCCGTTGGAACGCGTCGCTCCGCTGCGCGTTGAGCGGTGGAACGCGTCGCTCCGCGCGCGTTGAGGGGTGGAACGCGCATTGCCAGCGAAGCTGTATCTTCGTGCCAGCGAACCGCGTCCATCAAGGTAGGCTCCTTCGCCGTCCAACCCACCCCACGATGGATTGCCAACTGCACGTTGCTTTACCCACCAGCAAATCCCGCGGAGGTGCGTTGTCCGGTCCCTTGTTTCGGAGTCAATCTGGTGGACGGTAACTGTTCCATGCCCGTCGACCTCTACAGTGCTGGTCTGAAGGTGTTTGATGTCCAGAAGCTGGATTGGCTGCCGATTCAGGAGAATTTGGAACGATGGAATGACCGAGAATTTCGTCCCGATGATTTCTCTCAGTTCCTCCTCGGCGACGAAGTTCCGTGTTATGATGGCACGTATTTCAGTTCCGTGGGCACCTGCTTCACCTTCGTTCGCGATTGTAAACTTGAAGGGACTCGAGCCGGGTCCGGACGCGCGCTCGACACGACAGGCGAAGGACTTTCCCTGCTTTGCGGTTCGCACTTCGTATCCATCTGCGAAGCAGAATGCTCCATGTCGTCCTTTACCACTTCGCCCGAAGGCCACACGTTTCTCACCAGATATTCGGTTCGGGTTTTCAGCGTATCTCCCCTGTGATATCTGCCGATCATAACTGAGCATCTTCCAGCGTTGGTCGAACTCGGGCCTTGTCATTCCCGCGCCATTGTCAGAAATCGAACATGGCTGCCCTGCCTCGGTCGGCCATTCGATCTTTACGACTGTAGCTCCTGCATCAAAGGAGTTCGCAATTAACCCAAGTTCCGCAGTTCGCGCCATGGCGGAAAAATCTTTCCCTTTAGCCGCGGCGCGGCGGGGTGGTGTCGCCTCTGTGGGGAGGTTGTTTTGG
>JBEBGK010000785.1:0-2488 GCA_040081515.1 Chthoniobacteraceae bacterium | reverse complement strand
GTGGCCGCGGAATTGCCGGAGCTGGTGCGCGGCGTGGTGCTCGAAGACCCGCCGTTTCACACGATGGGAAACCGCATCGCTGGCAGCGCGTGGCAGACGCAGTTCCTCGGCATGCAGGAGGCCGCGCGGCGCGGAGGCCGCGGGGAGCAACTCACCGATGCGCTCGCGGACATCCGTCTTCCGTCTTCCGGCGGTGTGAGCAAACGCCTCGGCGAACTCCGCGACCGCGCCTCCCTCGCGTGGAGCGCTGAATGTCTCGCGAATCTCGACCCCGAGGTCCTCACGCCGGTCATCGAAGGCCGCTGGCTCGATGGCTACGATCCCGCCGCTGTCGCCGCGCGCATCTGCTGCCCCGTGCTGCTGCTCCAGGCTGACACGAAAACCGGCGGCGCGCTGAGCGAGGAGGACGCGCAGCTCTTCACCGGCGCCGCTCGCGATTGCCGCGACGAAAAATTTCCCGGCTGCGGCCACCTGCTCCACTGGCTCCAGCCGCAGCGCGTCGCCCAACTGATCCTCTCGTTCCGCCCATGAGCCGCATCGTCCTGCTGGCCAAGAAACCCACCTTCATCTTCATCCTTACTGCCGCACTCGGCTGGGATTGATCTTCCCGCGTCACCATTCCGTACGGACAACTTCTCTCCTATCAGCGTAAAAAAATCCTGCCAGATCCAGTCCCCTCATCGATTCCAGAGCCCAATGAAAATTCTCCTCTCCGCCCTTCTCTTCATCTCCCAACTCGCAGCCTCCCTTGCGGCTGCCGACCTCTTCGACAAACCGAACCTCGCCGCGTGGTGCATCGTGCCCTTTGACGCGAAGAAACGCGGGCCCGAAGAGCGCGCTGCGATGCTGGAGAAGATGGGCGTGAAGAAATTCGTCTATGACTACCGCAAGGAGCACATCGCGCAGTGGGACGAGGAACTCACCGCGCTCAAGAAGCACGGCATCGAGTTGCTCGGCTGGTGGTTTCCCGGTGCGCTGAATGACGAGGCGAAGAAGACGCTGGAATTGTTTCAGCGTCACGGCGTGCAGCCGCAGCTCTGGATCAGCGGCGGCGGCGGCGCGATCGCGGTGAAAGATGAGGCAGATCAAAAGGCGCGCATCGAAAAGGAGGTCGCCCGGTTCCGGCCGATCTGCGAGGCGGCGGCACCGCTCGGGTGCAGAGTGGGCATCTACAATCACGGCGGCTGGGGCGGCGAACCGGAGAATATGATCGCCATCGCCGAGACGCTGAAGGCGCAGGGCATCGCGAACATCGGCATCGTGTACAACCTGCACCACGGACACGGGCATCTCGATCGCCTCGCTAAAGTGCTGCCGCGCATGCTGCCGCATTTGCTCTGCCTCAACCTCAACGGCATGGACATCGATGGCGAGGCGAAGGGCCGGAAAATTCTCCCGCTCGGCGCCGGCACCGAGGATGTGAAAGTCCTGCGCATCGTCCGTGCGAGCGGCTACAGCGGCCCGGTTGGCATTTTGAATCACACCAATGAAGACGCCGAGGGACGGCTGCTCGATAATCTCGATGGCCTCCAGTGGCTCGTGCCGCAGCTCGACGATGCGCCGCCAGCCGCGAAGCCGAAGTATCGCACCTGGAGCGATGTGCCGCCGGCGACGCCCCCGACCATTCCCTCCGCGCCGACGAAGACAGGCGGTGTTCCCTCCTTCAGCGAGGAGTTCGGCAAGGCGCTCTCCGGCGGCCTGCTCCTCGATGGCAAAGCCGAGTACCACGCGCTGCCGTTCACCATCGAGTGCCGCGCGAAACTGAACAGCAAGGAGCGCTTCAACATCCTCGTCGCGTGCAATCCGAAGTCCGCCAGCACGCATTGGGAACTATACACCCATGCCGGCCGCGGCTCGCTCGCGCTCTACATGCCGGGACGCGGCGGCGATTACGATTCGCAGGTGAACATCTGCGACGGCCAGTGGCACAACCTCGTCGCGAGCGTAGACGAAAGGCTCGTCACGCTGTGGATCGATGGAAAGATCGTGCTTGAGAAACCGACCGGCGCCGCCGCCCCCGAGCGGCACGCGAATGTCGAATCCATCGCGTTCGGCCGCCTCGTCGAGGGCACGATCGGCTGCGACGGAATCATCGACGACGCACGACTCTCCCGCGGGGTGATGAGGGCGCGCCCCGGCAATTCGCCACGTCTGCGCATGGACAACACGATCGGCCTCTGGGACTTCAATGATCTCGGCGCCGCCGCACTCGTCGAGAAAGCACCCGAGCCCGCTGCATTCACACCTGCCCGCGAACCGCTCAATCCCGCGGACAACGTCAACTGGCGGGAGTTCGTGAACCGCGAGCGCGTCTTCGATTACTACGGCAAGCAGGCGCTGCATTTCATGGAGCAGCGTCCGCTGCCCGGACTCATCGCCGCATTCCCCGTCATGGACGGGGGAAAGCAGGGCCACTGGGGCAATCAAAACGATCAGACCACGTGGAAGGATGGCCGCTTCGCCGCGAGTGATCTCGGTAGTGTGTTTT
>JBEBGK010000784.1:0-2490 GCA_040081515.1 Chthoniobacteraceae bacterium | reverse complement strand
ACATCGGCACCGGCGTCTCCGGCGGTGAGGAAGGTGCGCGTCGCGGCCCGAGCATCATGCCCGGCGGATCGCCCGCCGCGTGGGAGCACGTGAAGGGAATTTTCCAGGCCGTCTCCGCGAAAGTGGACGGCGGTGCGCCCTGCTGCGACTGGGTCGGCGAAGGCGGCGCGGGCCACTACGTGAAGATGGTCCACAACGGGATCGAATACGGCGACATGCAGCTTATCTGCGAGGCTTACAACATCATGAAGAACGGCCTCGGCATGTCCGCGGACGAGATGCACGAAGTCTTCGCCGAGTGGAACAAGGGCGACCTCGACAGCTACCTCATCGAGATTTCCCGCGATATTCTCGGCAAGAAGGATGAGGACGGCTCGCCGCTCGTGGACAAGATCCTCGACACCGCCGGCCAGAAGGGCACGGGCAAGTGGACGGTCATCAATTCGCAGGAACTCGGCATCCCGATCACGCTCATGGCGGAGGCCGTATATTCGCGCTGCGTGTCGGCGCTGAAGGACGAGCGCGTGCGCGCGCAGCGCAAGCTGAAGGGACCGAACCCGCTCCTGCACAGCATCGCGAAGGATGCGGCGAAGAAGAAGGCGTTCATCGAGGACATCCGCCTAGCGCTTTATGCCTCGAAAATCGTGAGCTATGCGCAGGGCTACATGCTCATGCGCGCGGCGGCGAAGGAGTACAAGTGGAACCTCAACTACGGCGGCATCGCGCTGATGTGGCGCGGCGGCTGCATCATCCGCTCACGCTTCCTCGGAAAAATCAAGGAGGCCTACGACAACAACCCGAAGCTCTCGAACCTGCTGCTCGACGACTTTTTCCGCGGCGAAATCAAGAAGTCGCAGAAGGGCTGGCGCAACGTTGTCGCCACCGCCGCAAAGAAAGGCATCCCGGTGCCGGCCTTCAGCACCGCGCTCGCGTTCTTCGATCAGTATCGCTCGGCGGTGCTGCCCGCGAATCTGCTCCAAGCCCAGCGCGACTACTTCGGCGCGCACACCTATGAGCGCATTGACAAGCCGCGCGGTGAATTCTTCCACACGAACTGGACCGGCCGCGGCGGCGATGTCTCCAGCAGCACCTACACGGTGTAAGTAGCCAGCCTGACTGATTCCCAAAAGCCGGGAGGTGTTCGCGCCTCCCGGCTTTTTTGTGGCGGCAGAAAGGGAGTAAGTTTGATTTACAGTCGCTGGATCGCCAGACTTCGACCAGTCATGGATCCAGATACTCCGTCCTCAGGAATTACGAAGCGCATCGGGGATTCAACAATGCGCGATCTCTTGGCACCTGCTCATCCCACGTCGGGCGATGATGCTACGGCACGGGCCACAGGAGTACTGACCGAGCAGCCTGACGACTGTATCGGGCGCTACCGGCTGATCGAAAAGATCGGCGACGGCGGTTTTGGAGAGGTGTGGCGCGCAGAGCAGAACGAACCGATTCGGCGCGAAGTGGCGCTGAAGGTCATCAAGGCTGGCATGGATAGCGCGGAGATCATCGCGCGCTTCGAGGCCGAGCGGCAGGCGCTTGCGCTGATGGATCACCCGAACATCGCTGGTGTGCTTGATGCGGGTGCGACGGAAAGCGGGCGGCCGTATTTCGTCATGGAGTTGGTGAAGGGCGTGCCGATCACCGAGTTCGCCGACGCGCGCAAGCTGACGATCCGCGAGCGGCTGGAGCTTTTCATCCCCGTCTGCCACGCCGTGCAGCACGCGCACCAGAAGGCGATCCTGCACCGCGACCTGAAGCCCTCGAACATCCTTGTGAGCGAGGTGGACGGGAAGCCGGCGCCCAAGGTGATTGATTTCGGCATCGCCAAGGCGCTCGGCGGCGCGAAGGAGGACGCGCAGCGCACGGCCCTGGCGCTCACGCAGACCGGCGCGTTCATCGGCACGCCGCGCTACATGAGCCCCGAGCAGGCGGGCGCGAAGCAGGATCTCGACACGCGCAGCGACATCTACACCCTCGGCGTGATCCTTTTCGAACTGCTCACCGGGGACACCCCGCTGAGCGCGCACACGCTGCGCAGCGCCGCGCTGGATGAAATGCTCCGCATGATCCGCGAGAGCGAACCTCCGCGCCCGAGCAGTCGCGTGGCGACAGGGACGGAAGTCGTGCGCAAGTCGGCCATCACGCGTGGCACCGAACCGACCAAGCTCACGCGCACGCTGCGCGGCGATCTGGACTGGATCACACTGCGCGCACTGGAAAAGGATCGCGAGCGCCGTTACGGCAGCGCCGCCGCGCTCGCCGCGGATATCGTGCGCCACCTCCATAGCGAGCCCGTCGAGGCCGGCCCGCCGAGCGCGCTCTACCGTTTCCGAAAACTGGTGAGAAGAAATCGTGCAGTCGTCACCGCCGCCGCTGGTGTCATGACGGCCCTCGCTGCTGGCCTCGGTATTGCCGCATGGCGCTTTGCCGAAGAGGCGAAGGCCCGCCGAGATGCGGATCGGAGCGAAGCACTGGCACAGGCGGAACGGC
>JBEBGK010000783.1:0-2491 GCA_040081515.1 Chthoniobacteraceae bacterium | reverse complement strand
GGAGCTGACCCCGAAACATTTTTCCTTCAACAGCCACTACGGCGCCTGCCCCGCATGCCAGGGCCTCGGCAGCGAGGAATACATCGACCCGGATCTGATCGTCCCCGATCCCGAACTCTCGCTCGCAGACGGCGCCATCGCGCCCTGGGCCAAGGCAAACAAGCGCATGCAGGGCTATTACAGCGGCGTGCTCGGTTCCCTGTGCCGCGCGTACAAGGCGAAGTTGGAGACGCCGTGGAACGCCTTGCCGGAGGCATTCCAGTTGGCCGTCCTCTCCGGCACGGGAGAGCGCGAAATCGAGATCGCCTGGGGCGAGCGCAGCAAGCGCGAGGCGGTGACGAAACCGTTCGAGGGCGTGGTCGCCCATCTGCAAAAACTCTACGAGACCACCGACAGCGAACTCTCCCGCCAGCGCATCCGCGCCTACATGGGCCGGCGCACGTGCAGCAAGTGCGGCGGGGCGCGGCTGAGGCGGGAGATTCTCGCCGTCACCCTCACCAGCGCCGAGAGCGAGAAGAGCATTCATCAATTTTGCCAGACGACCGTCTCCGATGCGCGATGGTTCATCGATCACCTGTCCCTCTCCGACACCGGGCGGGTCGTCGCCGTGGAAGTGCTTCGCGAGATCCGGAACCGGCTCGCATTCCTAGAGGAGGTCGGGCTCGGCTATCTCACGCTCGACCGCGAGAGCGGCACGCTCAGCGGCGGCGAGGCGCAGCGCATCCGGCTCGCCACGCAGATCGGCTCGGGCCTCGCCGGATGCCTCTACGTGCTCGACGAGCCCAGCATCGGTCTCCACCAGCGCGACAACGACCGCCTCATCGCCACGCTCCGCCGCCTCCGCGATCTCGGCAACAGCGTCATCGTCGTCGAGCATGACGAGGACACCATCCGCGCCGCCGACCACGTGCTCGATCTCGGGCCCGGCGCCGGTGTCCGTGGCGGACACATCATCGCGCAGGGCACGCCGGAGGAGATCGCCCGCATCCCCGCCTCACTCACCGGGCAGTATCTTGCCGGCACCGCGAAAATCCCCGTACCGAAGAAACGCGTGCCGCCACGGACGATCCTGACTTCGGAAACCGCCAGCCACAAGTCCCGCCCCGGCTGGCTCACCGTCGTGGACGCCGCGGAGAACAATCTCCAGCACATCACCGCGGATTTTCCGCTGGGCTGCATCACCTGCGTCACCGGCGTGAGCGGCAGCGGCAAGAGCACGCTCGTGGACGACATCCTGCGCCGCGCGCTCTTCCGGCACTTCTATCGCTCGAAGGACAAGCCGGGGCGGCACCGCTCGATCCTCGGGCTCGATCAGGTGGACAAGGCCATCGTCGTCGATCAGACGCCCATCGGCCGCACCCCGCGCAGCAATCCCGTCACCTACACGGGGGCATTCGGCGGCATCCGCGATCTCTTCGCCGGCCTGCCCGCCTCCCGCGTGCGCGGATACAACGCAGGGCGTTTTTCCTTCAATGTGAAAGGCGGACGCTGCGAGGCGTGCGAGGGCGACGGGATGAAGCGGATCGAGATGCACTTCCTCGCGGATGTCTATGTCGAGTGTGAGATCTGCCGCGGGCGACGCTACAACCGCGAGACGCTGGAGGTCACCTACAAGGGCAGGAACATCGCCGATGTCCTCGACATGACGGTAGATGAGGCCTCGCGCTTTTTCCGGAACATCCCCGGCGTCTCGGACAAGCTGCTGGCGCTCGAGGACGTGGGCCTCGGATACCTGCACCTCGGCCAGAGCGGCACCACGCTCAGCGGCGGCGAGGCGCAGCGAGTGAAGCTCGCCTCGGAACTCGCCAAGAAGGCCACCGGCCGCACCGTTTACATCCTCGACGAACCGACCACCGGGCTGCACTTCGCCGACATCCACAAGCTGCTCGAGGTGCTCATGAAATTGCGCGACGCGGGCAACACTCTCATCATCATCGAGCACAATCTCGAGGTCATCAAATCCGCGGACTGGGTCCTCGACCTCGGTCCCGAGGGTGGGAGCGGGGGCGGTTCCCTCATTGCCGCCGGGACGCCCGAGGAAGTCACAAGGGTTGAGCAAAGCCACACCGGCCGCTACCTTCGCCCGATGCTGCCGCAATGAGGACCCTCGCATCCAGATCCGCCACACGGGAATTCCTGATGGCGCTCGCCGCGATCTCCGGCGCGCTGTTGCTGCCCGTCGCCGCTGCAGAGCCCGCGCTCATCACCGAGGCGCGGCGGGCTTTGTCGGAGCAGATTCCCCAGGCAGCAATCGTGAAACTTCAGGCCGCCCTCGCAGATGCAACGCTCGGGGACGCGGATCGGCTGAATGCAGGCGTGCTGCTGGCGGAGGCGCAGTTGCACGGCGGCCGCGCGAACGATGCGATCGAGACGCTCTCGATACTGAACATCCCGGCCGACACGCATGCCAGGCAGTTGCGCGCGCTGGCGCTCTCAAGCCTCGGCCGCTGGAGCGAGGCGCTCGCGCTCTTCCGCGAACTCAATGCAACGC
>JBEBGK010000782.1:0-2494 GCA_040081515.1 Chthoniobacteraceae bacterium | reverse complement strand
GTTTGAGGAGGCGCGCGCGGACATCGAGCGCGCGGGAATCCTGAACACGGAGAAGCGGAATTGGATTCGCAGCGTGATGCTGCGCGGGGTCTTTACGCGGCCGTGGCTGCTGCGGGCGATCGGACGGGCGCTCCGCATTTACCAGGCGAGCGGAATGGAGGCGCTCGTCCGCAGACTCGGGCTGCTCCGGCTGCTGCCTCGCAACCTACGCGAACTCGAACCGCTCACGCCGCGCGTGGAACGCGACTTTTCCGATGCGCTCATCGCGGAAATCGAAACGCCCGTGACGGCGGCCAGGAAGCGCGTGGGGATGCTCACCGGCTGCGTCCAGGACCTCACGTATTCCAGCGTGAACCGCGACACCGTGGATGTGCTCCTCGCAAACGGCTGCGAAGTCGTGACTCCGCGGATGCAGCACTGCTGCGGCTCCCTGCACGGGCACAACGGCGAGGTGGACACCGCGCGCGACATGGCGCGCCGCAACATCGACGCAATGGAACACAGCGCGGGCCCGCTCGATGATCTCGATGCGATCATCACCAACGCCGGCGGCTGCGGCTCGCACTTGAAACACTACGATCACCTGCTGCACGACGACCCGCGCTACGCCGCGCGCGCGGCGCAGTGGACGGCGAAGGTGAAGGATATCCACGAATTCCTGATGGGCATCGGCCCCGTGAAGCCCGCAGCCGGCGGCGCGGAGCAGACGGTGACGTATCACGAAAGCTGCCACCTTTGCCACGGACAAAAAGTCACCAGGCAGCCGCGCGAACTGCTGGAGCTGATCCCCGGCTTGAAGCTCGTCGAGATGGCCGAGTCCTCGTGGTGCTGCGGCAGCGCGGGCGTTTAGAACCGGGCGCGGCCTCCTCGGGCAGCGGCGGGAGCGGACCGACGGGACCGGCGGCCTCCTCCGCGGCGGCGAGCCGATGCCGGATGCGCTGCGCGAGGGTCGCGGAGCTTCCCGGAGCGACGGGGTTTTTCTCCATCTCCTCGAAAAGGATGTGCGCCAGCATGCGTTCCTGCACCTCGGTCCAGTCGCCCTGCGCCTGCGCGGCGGACTGCACCCGCGAGGCGGTCTCGGCCACTTCCTCGCCGGGCACAGCGGCCGCGGCGAGCAGTTCGCGCAACCTGCGGAGGCTCAGCCGCGCGGGAATCGTGGCGAAAAACTCCAGCGCGTCTCCGCTGGCCGCCTCCGGCGGGGTCCGCGTGCCGCGGGAACGCGCGATGAAGCACCACACGTCGTTGGAAAAAAAACCGAGTTCCGCGAAGTAGCCGCTGTCCGGCTGGCTGACGGGGATAAACCAATTGCCGGCGCCGGGCTCGATGGCGACGGTCGTTTCCTCGGTGAGATCCTCACGCAGGATGCGGAGGTAAAAGCGGGAGACTCCATCGTTCCCGACCGATTCCGGATGCTCCGCGGGGCGGAACTGCCAGTAGGCGAAGATGCAGTGCGGGTCCCGCGCAACCGCCCACAGGCGTGCCTCGCCGTAGGCGGGTTCGGCATCGAGTTCCTCGCCGAACTCGGCACGGAGCGACTCCTGCACGGGAACGTCCGTCGATGCGGGCGGGTTCGGCTTTCGGTCGGTGTCGCTCATGCGGTGGAAAACGCTGGACTCGCAGGCTAGGGACGCCCTTTTTGCAGGCAATCACCAAATGTTCACCAAACGCGTCATCCCCTGCCTCGATGTCCACGACGGCAAGGTCACGCGCGGCGTGCAGTTCGGCCGGGCCGAGGAGGGCGGCCTGCGGAATGTGGGCGACCCCGTGGCGCTTGCGCGGCGTTACAACGACCAGGGCGCCGACGAGATGGTTTTTTTCGACATCACCGCCAGCGCGCACGGCCGCGCGACGATGGTGGAGGTGATCGAACGCACCGCGGAGTGCTGCTTCATGCCGCTCACCGTCGGGGGCGGCATCCGCACGGTCGAGGAAATGGGCGCGATGCTCAAGGCCGGCGCGGACAAGGTGAGCATCAACAGTTCGGCGCTCGCGACCCCGGATCTGATCACGCTGGGCGCGGAGAAATTCGGCAGCCAGTGCATCGTCGTCTCCATCGACTGCAAGAAGGTCGGGCCGGATCGGTGGGAGGTTTTCGTGCATGGCGGGCGGAAACCGACGGGCCGGGACGCCGTGGATTGGGCCCGGGAAGCCGTGAGCCGCGGCGCGGGGGAGATCGTGCTGAACTCCATCGACGCCGACGGGACCAAGGCGGGCTACGATCTGGTGATCACGCGCCGGGTGAGCGACGCAGTGGGCGTCCCCGTGGTCGCAAGCGGCGGCGCGGGGAAACTCGAGCACATGGCGGAGGTGCTGCAGGAGGGCAGGGCGGACGCGGTGCTGGCCGCGAGCATCTTTCATTTTGGCGAATACACCGTCGGGGATGTGAAACGTTTCCTCGCCGCGCGCGCCGTGCCGATGCGGATCGAGGGTGCCTGATTGGCCCCCGGGCAATGGCGCGGAAACGCCCGGGATGACAATATGGATATTATGAGAG
>JBEBGK010000781.1:0-2509 GCA_040081515.1 Chthoniobacteraceae bacterium | reverse complement strand
CCACGACGCCGTGAAGGAAGGCGAAAGCATCGTGTCCCCGCTGGAAGCCAGCGGCGTGTTTCCCCCGATGGTGATCAGCATGGTGGACGTCGGCGAGGAAACCGGCCAGCTCCCCGAGATGCTCCTGAAGGTCGCCGAGGTCTATGACGACGAAGTGGACAACGCGGTCGAGAGCCTCACTTCGCTGCTGGAACCGATCATGATCGTCTTCCTGGCAGTCGTCGTCGGCACGATCGTGATCGCGCTGTTCCTTCCGCTCATCAAGATCTTCGAGAAGATGCAGGGCGGCTCGGGCGGCTAGTTTTCGGTGGCAGCCGGCGCGCGTCGGGATACCTTGAACCAATGAGAAAGAGCCCCCAGTCAGCGTTCACCCTGCTCGAGATGATGGCCGTCGTCGCGATCATCGTCGTCCTCGCCGGCCTCGTCCTCTCGGTTGCCGGCTACGCGACCCGCAAGAGTTCGCAGGCAAGAGCGGCCGGTGAGATCAAGATGCTCGAATCCGGGTGCGAGAACTACAAGAACGAGAATGGAAGTTACCCGCGCGAGGTTCCCACCACTGGTTCCGGCGCGACCGATCGTCTTTCGCCGCGGCAGCATTTTACGCCTACCTCCACGGAATACGCAAATGCGTCGCTGTTCCTCTACAAGGAACTGTCGGGGGACAAGAAGGGCGCTTCGGGTTCGCAGCCGGATGGCGCGCCGGAGGACGGCGAACCTCGGTATTTGAAGGATTTGGATCCCCGAATCCTCAATGCGAGGCGCGATACCAAGACCAAGGCGATCATCGAAGTCAGAGGTTTTCAGGACCCATTCGGATTTCCCTACGGCTACTCCACGGCCGCAGCCCAGGCGGAACAGGATTTCCAGCGCACACTGATAATTTGGAACACGAAGCGTACCGGCACCCCGCCTCAACGCCCGTCTGGAAACGAGATTCCCGGCTTCAACTCGGGAAGTTACGACCTGTGGTCCACGGCGGGCAGCAATCCCACGACGGCGCCAGCTTCCCCCGCGGCCCAGGAACTCGAGTGGTCGAAGTGGATCAAGAACTGGTGACGCCGGCTTCCGGCCCGTCGCTCTTCGCGGTCAGTCGCCACCTTCACTGAGGCGTTTCTTCGGGGCGTCGTGCAGAAGGGCATGGGCCTCCGAGAGGATCCCCGGGATGCGATTGCCAAACGGATTCCCCGCGCAGGCCGTCCGAATTCCAGCTTCATCGAATCGCGCGGCGTTCGCACCAGGGAACCAATGCCCGGCATTCCCCATCAGGTTGTACCGCATCTTTCCCCAGTCGATGAGATCGAGGCCCCGGCTGTAGGTGTACAGCCGCACGATTTCCTGGACGTTCACCTCCCCCGGCACATCCACGTAGTTCGGCAGCCCCTCGCTCCAGCGCCGGCACCAGTCGGCACCGAGCACCTCCGCCATCCGTGCGCGGAGCGCCTTTTCAATCGGCGCAGTGATCGCCGCCGCGCGATCGTAGTGATCCAGCGCGGCGACGTGCTCGTCGAAATCACCCGGTCGCGCCGCGCCGATGCTGAGCGTATGCACCTCCGGACGCGCAAGACACCAGAGATTGTTGAACTGGATCGGCGTCAGCGGCTTGCAGAGTTCCGCGAGACTCGCCGGAGGGCTGTAGAGTTTTCCGCCCTTGTCGCTGGGGCTGATGATGAAGACGCCCATGTCCCGCCTCGCCGCGGCCCCGACGGCGGACCAGTTGAGTTCGTTCACGAAATACCAGTGCAGGTTCACGTAGTCGAAGCCGTCGCTTTCAATGGCGCGGATGATGAGATCCGTGGTCGCATGCGTGCTGAAGCCGATGAAACGGCAACGTCCCTCGCGCTGAAGCGCGCGCGCCTCGTCGAGACAGCCGCCCTTGCGCAAGGACCAGTCGAGCAATTCGGCGTTGTTGATGCCGTGGAGCGAGAGCAGATCGACATGGCCGAGCTTCAGGTAACGCATCGACTTTTCGAACGTCTCCCGGAATTCGCGGGCGGTGGCGAACGGCGCGATCTTCGTCTGCACGATCATCTTCTCCCGAGGCAGACGCGGCAGGATCCAGCCGAGTTGCATCTCGCTGCTGCCGTAGCCGCGGGCGGTCTCGATGTGATTGATGCCGAGTTCCAGCGCGCGAAGGATCGTCGCCTCCAGATTCCGCTGCCCCGCCTCCTCGATCTTCTCCGGTGGAAGGTCATCCCAGCTCTGCTGATAGCGCATTCCCCCGCAGGAGAGGACGGGCATCTGGAGATTCGTGCGGCCAAACCGGCGGTGAAACATCACCCCCTTATGCGATGGAGCGGACGCCGCCTGCAATCTCCGGATCGAGCGATGCCCGACCGAGGGATTGCGGTCGCCCGGTTCAAGGCACCCTGCTGATGCGGAGTCGCACGAACCGATTCGCGGGTGTCGGCAGCGTCTCCCGCGCCGTCACGAGCCTCATGGGCTCCTCCCCGATGATGTCACTGTCAGAAATCACTCCTGACCCTGTCGAATCGGCGCCGCCGGCGCTCTG
>JBEBGK010000780.1:0-2513 GCA_040081515.1 Chthoniobacteraceae bacterium | reverse complement strand
TGGCGGCGCGCCGTGCGTCGGCAAACGCCTCCGTGACCTCGGCGAGTCTCTTTTCGAGCGCCGCCTTCGCCTCGGAGAGTTCGGTGTTCCGCTGCTCGGAGCTGAGCCGGTTTTCCTCGAGCGCCTTCGTGGCTTCCGCGAGCTGTTTCTCGAGCGAATCCCGGGCCGCCGAAAGCGTGGACTTCTCCTCGCTGGCGACTCTCCTCGCCTCATCGTATTGATCCTCCACCTCGACGAGACGCTGCGCGATTTCCTCCTTGGCAGCCGAAAGGGTGGCATGGGCGCGTGCCGCAGCGGTCCGCTCCTCCTCGAATGCGTCGCGGGCCTCGCCGAACTGCCGTTCGAGGTCGCCCTTCTGCTGCGCGAGGAGCGAATGTTTCTTCTCCGCGAGCAGCCGCGTTTCCTCGTGCGCCTGCTCGGCGAGGGTCAGCCGCTCCTCGACCATGCGCTTCGCATTCGCGAGCGCGGCATTTTCCTCGGCGGCCATCCGCTTCGTGTCCGCGAGGGCCTGCTCGGTGGCCGCGAGGCGCTTCTCGAGTTCCGCCTTTGCCTTGCCGAGCGAGATCCGCTCCTCGTTCGCGGCGCGGGTCGTGTCGGAGAGCGTCTGTTCGCTCGATGCGATCTTCGAGTAGGTCGAGGCGAGCTCCGCGCGCACCTTCCCGAGGTCGTTGGCAAAAGTGTCCTGCGCCCTGGAGAGCGTGGTCTGCAGCCCGGAAAGCGCCGCCGCGTGCTGCTCCCGCTCCGCCTGGAGCGCGACCTGCAACTCGGCCATCGTGGAATTGTACTGCTCGCGCTCCCCTTCGATCGTTGCCTCGAGATCCTGGCGCAGCTTTTCCGAGGCGGACAGCCTCGACTCGGCATCCTCCTTCGCGGAGAGGAGGGATCCGCGTGTTTCGTCGAGCGATGCGAGGAGATGCTCGTGCTGCTGGCGCGCCTCCTGAAGCTGGGTCGCGAGCGATTCCATTTCCGCGCGCGCCTCGTCGCGTTCGCGGGTCAGCGTCTCAAGGCCGTGCTTGCCGGACTTTTCCAGACCCTCGACGATGAGGGCCACGCGCTGCATCTCCATTTCGGACTCGTCGCGCTCGCGGGTGACGGTCGAGAGCTGATCCCGGAGCCGGTCCAGTTCATCATGGGCCGACTCGATCTGCTTGTTGAGCCGTTCGGAGACCGAGCGCTCCTCGGCGAGGAAGGCGACGGCGCTCTGCTGCTCGCGGACGACGCGGTTGAGTTCCTGCTCGCTGCGGTGATGCGCCTCCGCGGCCGTAGTCAGCGCGATCTCGGCGTCCGAGCGGGCACGGAGGGCCTCGTCGAGCTGCGACTTGAGCTGCTCGAGTTCCGTGTGAAGCGCCGGGTCGCCGAGCATGCCCTGGCCGCCCTTGACGAGGCGCGCGTGCTGTTTCTGAAGTTCCTTCAGCGCGCGATCCGATTCCGAAAGCCTGCGGGTGATCTCGTCGCGCGCCTGGATGGCCGCGGCGCTTTCCGCCTGGAGCCGCGCGACAAGGTTCCCGCGCTCCTCGATGTCGGAGTTGAAGCGGACGCTGACGTCGTCCCGTTCGCTGCGGAGCTGGTCGCGCTCGATGATGAGCGCCGTGAGCTGCTGCTCGAGGGACGCGCTTTGTTCGCGGAGCGTGCTGGCAAGTTGCTGGCGGTCCTGCAGGATCGCCTCACGCTCGCGGTTGAACTGCAGCGAGGCCTCCGTGTGCTCGCTCTGGAGTTCGGCAAATTCCCGGCGAAGCGCCGAAAGCTGTGCGCCGGCCGCGTCGCGGTCTTCCACGGCCTGCTCGAGTTCGCGGATCTGATCCTCCTTGGCCTTTGTCTGCTGCTCGAGGGAAACAATCCGCGCCATCGAATCGGCGAGCTTCGCCTCGATCCGGGCGCGCTCCTCCTGTGCGCGCTGCTGCGCGACCGTCTGTTCCTTTTGCAGCGCCTCGAATGCCGCGGCCTGCTCGCCCTGGAGCTTGCGGACCTCCGCCATCTCGGCTTCCGCACGGGCATGGATCTCGCGGGCGGTCTTCTCGCCATCGCTCTTCGCGGCATCGCGCTCGTGGATGAGGACCTTGAGCCGGTCGCGATAGCCTTCGATTTCCTTCTCGAGGCGCGCGACCGCCTCGGCGTGAAGCACGGCGGCCTGCTCGGCGGGCGCCGCCGCCTCGGCGAGCCGGGTCTCGAGTTCCACGATCTGGGCGCGGGCCTTCTCCAGCTCGGCGCAGATGATGCGATTCTGCTCCTGGACCGCGGTCGCCTCCGCCTGAAGTTCCTTGAGTGCCTTCCGAATTTCGCCTTCCCGCTGCCGGGCTTCCGCCTCGACCTCCTTGCGCATCTCGGCCTTCGCCGACTCCATGTGCATGGCGGTGTCCTCCTGCCGCTTGTCGGCGGAGGCGAGAAATTTTTCGGCCTTCGAGCGGGCTTCCTTTTCGCGGGCGAGCTCGAGCGCCGTGTCGCGCTGCGCCTGTTCGAGCGCCTTGATGCGCCGGTTCAGTTCCTCCACGAGGCGGTCGTGCTCGCGCTTGGAG
>JBEBGK010000779.1:0-2514 GCA_040081515.1 Chthoniobacteraceae bacterium | reverse complement strand
CACCCGGGGCATGCGCTTTCTCCTCGATCGGCTGCCCCCAAGCGGGGCCGTGTTCCAGCCGCTTTTCGTCGGATAGCACCGGCGGAAAAGGGGACGTCGCAGCCGAGAGAGCGTTCAGTCCGTCGAGCTTCGCCTCGGGATAGCACGCGCAATTGTGCGGCCCCGCGTAGGTGAGCCCGTTCGCCGGCAGCACGCCGTAGAGGCATGCTCCGCGCACCCAGTGATGCAGATCCCAGTGCTTCTTCTCGATGTCCACGTACTCGATGCCCGTGCGCGATGGCATCAGGAAATTTTCCGTCCCCTTGGCGATGTAGCAGCGGTGGTGAAACCAGTAGGTCCCATCCGGCACATCGGGCAGAAACTGCTTCTTCGCCTCGCCCGTGCGCGGATCGCGTCCGATGAATTCACCGGTCTGATTTCCCTGCAACGTCCCCGCGTTCCAAACGAGCCCACCCGCGACCAGCAGATCCTCCGGCGAACGGTAGCCGGACTTCTCGTGCGGTGCGGTCCACAGCTCCTTGCCGGTCTCCGCGTCGATTCCCTTCTGCGAACCATCGCCGCCCGCGTAGAGCACGGTCTCGCCGGTCAGCACGACGCGTGGCCCGAAATTATACTCCAGCAGCTTGCGCTTCGGCGCGGGACCGCTCGCCCACTTCTGCGTGCCGCTCTTGCCGTCGAGACACACGAGCTGGTCGCCGTCGTAAAAGAGCACGCGCTTGCCGTCCGCCGAGAGCGTGATGGGCACAATCTTCTGCTGCTCCTTTTTCCACAGCACTTTTCCGGTGTTCGGATCCACCGCCACGAGCGAACGTGGCTGCTTGTCCCACTCGTATTCCTGCGCGATGCGCTGCTGGTCCTGCTGGAGCTTCGGCGCAAAATCCTTCAGCGACCATTCCTTCGGATTCACCAGCGCGTAGATGACGCCATCCACGTGCAGGATTTCCTCCGCGCCCTTTGTCTCTGGAAAAGTGCGCACGACCTCTCCGCTCGCGCCATCGATGACGCTGATCGGCTCCCCGATTCCGAGCGTCACGAAAATGCGATCCCCATTCGCCACGAGCCGGCGCGTGAGCTGCGTCGGGCCGGACTTCAGCGGCCACATGTGCTCGCTCCATTTTTCGATCGGCTTCTTCCAAAGCACCGTGCCGTTGAACGCATCCCTCGCGATCAGGTTCCACTTCGAAGGCAGTAGGATCGAAATGCGCGATCCTTCATCCATGATGTAGTAAAGCCGCCCCTTGCTCGTGACCTGCGCGCTCACCGACGACATGCGGTCATGATGCCGCGACCAGCGCGGGCTGCCCACCCACTGGAGCCGCGAGGGCGGACCCACCTCCTTGTCCTTCGAGACCGCATTCCCCTTCGCGTCATAGTAGTAGTGCGTCCACTCATCGATCTGGTCGGAGCGCGTCTTCACCGTCTTCTTCCACTCGCCGCCCTGCTTGATGAGCGCCACGCCATCGGGCACCAGCACGCGTTTGATTTCCTCCATCGGCACACCGCCCGCGTCCTCGGCGACGATGAGATTCACGAGATTGTCGATGTAAGGAAGCTGCCCCTCGCGCCACACATCCAGCGCCACCTCGCCATACACTTTTTCAGTGAAGAGTCGCTCGCGCGCCGCCGCGACCGCGCCTTCGAGCTCGCCGGCGACCGCCTCGCCGCGCGCGTCGAGGCCGAGGCGATGGGCGATCTCGCGGCTGTCGGCGGCGACGTCGGCCACCGTGATCGTCTCGGGCGCCGCCGCGACCTTCGCTGCGTCGCGCTCCAGGCCCTGCACCTGATAGCTCGCATTCTTCCTCAGCGCCGCCGTGAGCTTCGCATCGCCCGCGCCGAGATGCACCACGATGCCGCCTTTCACGCCCGACGCGGAGAGGATGCGATCCGCCTCTGCGCGCGAGGCATCATCCGCGGCAAGCGCGGAGGAAATGGACAACGTGACGGCTAGGGCGCGGGAGAGGAGGAGAGTTCTCATGGGAATGCATGATTGATAGCGCGGCAGGCGGGCCTTGGGACAGCGGAAAGCTTCTTCCGCCTTCAGCGTGCCGGTGCCTTCAGCCGCTCTATCAGAAAGGCGTCGATGGTGGCGTGCTTCACATCCGGCGCGCCGGGATACACCAGTTCGCACTCCACGCCGAGGCTCCTGCATTTCCCCTGGAGCTTCACGCCGTAGTTTGCCGTGTGCGTTGGATCCTTCTGCTCCTGCCCGAGCGCGGGCGGCGCCGAATAGATCAGATAGACGGGCGGGTCATCCGCGGTCACATGCTCGATGGGCGAGTAATTCCGGATCCACGGCAGCAACTCCTCGCGATGCGCGAGGAACTCCGCAAACCGCGTGTCGCGCGTCTTGAGATTGGTCGGATCCATGAAACCGAATGCATGCCCGCCATAGCGGCTGTTCGGCGTCCATTCCTTGAGTTGCTTCGGGTCGAGCGAGGTCTGCGCGCCCACGACGGCCGCGCACCACAGCCGCGTGGATTCGCGGGCGACCGGGTCGCTGCTTTTCGGGTCCGC
>JBEBGK010000070.1:0-9669 GCA_040081515.1 Chthoniobacteraceae bacterium | reverse complement strand
TGCAGATTCGCGGGAGCTTTCACCCCGGCGAGTTCCGTGAGCGTCGGGTAAAGGTCGAGTTGGCTGACCGGCGATGACGCCACCGCGCCCTTCCCCGTGACGCCCGGCGCGACGATGAGCAGTGGCACGCGTGCGCTGCCTTCGAAGAGGCTCTGCTTCTGCCACAGCCCGTGCTCGCCCAAGTGGTAGCCGTGGTCGCTCGTGAAGACGATGATCGTGCTCTCCGCGAGCCCGAGCCGGTCGAGCGCATCCACCACGCGGCCCACCTGCGCGTCCATGTAGCTGATGCTCGCATAGTACGCCTGCAAGGCCTGCCGGCGCAGGTCGTCGGAGAGGTTGTCCTGCTCCTTCTTGTAGCTGCCGAGCGCCGCGGCGGGCAGGTCCGCCTGGTCTTCCTTCACGCCTTGCACCACCGGCATCTGCGCCTCGGGATACAGGTCGAAATAAGGCGTCTTCGGCGAGACATACGGCGTGTGCGGACGGAAGAATCCGACGGCGAGAAAGAACGGCCGCTGCTTCTGCTTCGCGCAACGTTCCAGCACCCACTCGGCATCGGCGGCCATCATCGCATCGGTGTGATGCTCGTCGCTTTTCGGCGAAGCATACCAGCTCAGCGTCCCGCCGAATTGCCCCGGCGTGAGGCTGAAAATCTTCGGCTCCTCCTCGAGCCGATCCACGCCCGCGGGATTGAGTTCCAATTCCCACGAGGCCGGATCGTCGTGACCATTCGTGCCGACCGATTTCGGCACGTTGTAATGGTAGAGCTTGCCGATGCGCGCGGCGAAGTATCCCTGCTGCCGGAACGCCTGCGAGAGGCTGACCTGCTCGGGGATCGTCTGTCGGAAAATCTGCGCATTGGCGAGGATGCCGGTGCTGTTCGGATACAGCCCAGTGAGCATGGAGTTCCGGCTCGGTCCGCAGAGCGGGAAGGTGCAATACGCGCGGTCGAAGCGCACGCCGCGGGCGGCGAGCTTGTCGATGTTCGGCGTCTTCGCGCGCGGGTCGCCGTAGCAGCCGAGGTAGTTGTTCAGATCGTCCGAGATGAGGAAGAGGACGTTCTTGCGTTCAGCCGCGAACACGGTGCTGCAAAGCGCACAAAGGATCGCAAGGCGGGAGAGGAGTCGTTTCATGGTTCGGACTGGGAGGATGCTGACTGGAGCGGAGGTTGCAACGAGCAACGGCACGCCCGCGTGCCACCGTGAAACGAAAGCCTGCTGGAGGTCTGTCAGAAAATGCCGGCTTCCGATGCAAAACGGAAACGACCACCCCACCGGGCCACCGCCAATCCGCAGGTGCAGGATCGTCCCGCCTGCCCGCCACCGCCCACGGCGGGGGAGCGGGGAGAGGGCTCTCCCGGTCGTCTTGATTTCCCGCTTCCGCGACTCCTGCTCCGTCGATGTTCTTCACCGGCGCCTGCGGATAAGTTCGTTCACGCGCTGCACGCGGCGCTCGCCATTGGTGAAGATGCCGCTCTTTTCAAAGAACGATGCGTCGGGCAGTAGGACGTTTGGGAACTTCGCGGTCTCGGACATGAAGATTCTCTGCACGGCGAGGAACTGGAGGGCGGGTGCCTCCGCACGGGATGCTTCGGTGCCTCACCAATGTGCTTTCACTCCAGAAGTATAGGCCAATGTGAGATCGTTTTACGAAAAGACATACGTTGCAATTGACGTGCGTCCAAATACACGCACAATACGCGACATGAAAGCAAACCCAGGCGGGCAAATCGACACCAAATCAGTCATCGGTCGTGATCGACTCATCCGGCTTCTTTGGGAAACCGTCGAGTTACAGAGCTTGGTCATCACTGCCGAGAGGCGCATCGGCAAAACAACGGTGATCAAGAAAATGCGGGATGAGCCCACCAGGGGCTGGGTGCCGGTCTTCCAGGATTTGGAACGCTGTCATTCAGCCGCAGAATTTGCCATGGCCGTTTACAAGGAGATTCACCAATTCCTGAGTGGGAAGGGTAAAGTCACGCGAAGGGCGAAAGAACTGTTTGAGGCACTGGGGGGGACTGAAGTCGGCGGCTTGTTCAAGCTTCCAGAAAAAGCCGGCGCGCAGTGGAAAGACGTGCTGACCCGGGCGGTCGAGGACCTTATTCATGAAAACGACGCCGCAGGCACAAGACTCCTGTTTCTGTGGGATGAAGTGCCCTTCATGCTGGCAAACATTCGGGACCGTGAGGGTGAACAAACGGCGATGGAGGTGCTCGATCTCCTTCGGGCGTTGCGGCAGACGCACGCCGGGCTGCGAATGGTCATCACGGGCTCCATCGGGCTGCATCATGTCCTCTCTTCACTGAAGGACAAAAACTACGCGAATTCCCCTACGAACGACATGGTTGCGATTGACGTGCCGCCACTGAGCGAGCCAGACGCTGTTCGGCTCGCCGGGCTGCTAATCGACGGCGAGGCCCTGCCGTCGCCTGACCAACCAGCGGTCGCGGCCGCGATTGCCCGTGAGGCGGATTGCTTCCCCTTTTACATCCACCACATTGTCAAAGCGCTGAAAATCCGCGGGCTGGACGCGACACCCGACAACGTTTCCCGAGTGGTGGCATCGCAGTTGGTCGATGCAAACGACCCTTGGGAACTCCTTCACTATCGGGAGCGCATTCCGATCTATTACGGCGACGACCAAAAGGCCGTCTCGCTGCTCCTCGATCAACTGGCGGTTCAGCCGGGCACCGCTTCAGTGAATGAACTGCTCGCCATGCTGAAGGGTGCGGGCCAGTTCGATGACCGGGATCGCCTGTTGCGGCTGCTTTCCCTGATGGAGCGCGATCATTACCTCAAACGCGACGAGGACGGACGCTACCAGTTTCGATTCCCGCTGATCCGCCGGTGGTGGAAACTCCATCGCGGCCTATGAAAACCCAAGCCGCACCCACGACCGAGCGGACTACTGATCGCAAGACCATCTGGGTTTTCACGCCCAGCCGCACTGATCCCAAGGACCTCGAGTTCATCCTCGTTCAGCGGCAGAAACTGCTTCAGGACGCGGTGGAGCGGGTCAAGGAGAGCGCCCTCACCGCTCACAAGCACCACCTTCTCTTCGTCGGTCCGCGCGGGTGTGGAAAAACCCACCTCGTCACGCTGGTCGTCAGCCGCCTGAGCGAGGATGATGAACTCACCGACCGCCTGCGCATCGCCTGGCTCAATGAGGATGAGACCTGCACGACGTTGCTGGAATTCCTCTTCAAAATTCATGCCGCTCTGGAGAAGCGATACCCGGATGAGTTCAGCAGCGAAATGCTCGCCACCGCTTACGACATGAAGCAGGACGCCGCACTGGAGTTTGTGTCCAGGCACCTGCTCTCCGCTCTCGGTTCCCGCACGCTGCTCGTGGTGGCTGAGAATCTCGATGCCATCTTCGAGGGCCTCGGTGATCCCGGTCAAAAACAACTCCGGTCCTTCATTCAGGAGAATCCGAGGCTCTCCATCGTCGCCACCGCACAGCGGCTCGTGGAGGACCTCTCGAACCGGACCAGCCCCTTTTTCGGCTTCTTCCAGACCGAGCATCTCAAGCCGCTCAACGTCGAACAGGCGACTGAACTCCTTCAGAATATTGCCAGCCTCCAGGAGAAACGCGACGTCGTCGAATTCCTCGCCACCAGCCGCGGTCGCTCCAGAGTCCGGGCCATTCATCACCTCTCGGGCGGCAATCACCGCATCTACATCGTCCTCGCGCAGTTCATCACCCGTGACAGTGTCGATGCGCTGCTCGAACCGTTCATGGAGATGGTGGATGAACTCACGCCCTACTATCAGGAGCGCATCCGCTGGCTGCCGCCGTTGCAGCGGAAGATCGTCGAGTATCTGTGCACTAGCGAAGGCACCGTGCCGGTCAAGGAGATCGCCAGGCGGCTCTTTGCCACCCCGCAGACCATTTCCAGCCAGCTTCAGGACCTCCGGGAAAGAGGCTACGTCGAGGCCAGCCAGCGCGGGCGCGAGTCTCTCTACGAAATCAGCGAACCCCTCATGCGCATCTGCGTCGAGGTGAAGGACAATCAGCGGCTGCAACCGCTCCGGCTGCTCGTGGATTTTCTCCGCGTCTGGTATGACGATCAAGACCTGAAACTCCGCCTCGCTAAAGTCGAGCCCGCCTCCGCATCCCGCGCGTATCTCAATTCGGCCATCCAAAGGAACAGCGCCGAAGGGAACCTGCGGAAAAAGATATTTCTGGACGACCTGCAAATGTCGCTTCCAAAGAAAATGAAAAAATCGGATCGAGAGAGATTGCTTCAGGATCTTATGAATCAGCCTGAAGCCGTGGCGCTTTCGGTCAAGCACTGGCACGACGGAAACAAGTCAGAGGCGATCCGCTGTCTCGATGAAGCCATCAGCGAAGAAGCCACGCCTGGCACGAAGGTGGATCTCCTGATGTCACGCGCGAGGCTTCATTCAAGATTGGAAGACGGAGGAAAAGAAATCGCCGACTACACGGCGGTGATCGGCCTGCCCGGCGCACCTGTCGAGCAGGTCGCCAAGGCGCTCTTCAATCGCGGCCTCACGCGCGGCCAGGCGGGCGATGCGCAGCGTGAAATCGCCGATATCACGGCGGTGATCGAGCTGCCCGGCGCACCGGTCAAGCAGCTTGCCAAGGCTCTCTTCTATCGCGGCCTCACGCACGGCCAGGCCGGCGATGCGCAGCGTGCCATCGCCGACTACACGGCGGTGATCGGCCTGCCCGGCGCACCGGTCGAGCAGGTCGCCGATGCGCTCTTCTATCGCGGCGTCAGCCACGGCGAGGCGGGCGATGCGCAGCGTGAAATCGACGACTACACGGCGGTGATCGGCCTGCCCGGCGCCCCGGTCGAGCGGGTCGCCAACGCACTCAACTCTCGCGGCTTCACCCACGGCCAGGCGGGTGATCTGCAGCGTGCCATCGACGACTACACGGCGGTGATCGACCTGCCCGGCGCACCTGTCGAGCAAGTCGCCGATGCGCGCTTCTATCGCGGCGTCAGCCACGGCGAGGCGGGCGATGCGCAGCGTGAAATCGACGACTACACGGCGGTGATCGGCCTGCCCGGCGCCCCTGTCGAGCAGGTCGCCATGGCGCTCTTCAATCGCGCCATCACCCACGGCCAGGCGGGCGATGCGCAGCGTGAAATCGCCGACTACACGGTGGTGATCGACCTGCCCGGCGCAAGGGTCGAACAGGTCGCCGATGCGCTCGTCAATCGCGGCACCACCCACGCCCAGACGGGCGATGCGCAGCGTGCAATCGACGACTACACGGCGGTGATCGACCTGCCCGGCGCAACGGTCGAGCAAGTCGCCGATGCGCTCGTCAATCGCGGCATCACCCACGGCCAGGTGGGCGATGCGCAGCGTGCCATTGCCGACTACACGGCTGTGATCGGCCTGCCCGGAGCCCCGGTCGAGCAGGTCGCCGAGGCGCTCTATTCGCGCGGCTTCACTCATTTCCAAAAGAGCCGGAAGCGAGAATCGCAGGCTGACTTCGAAGCATTGGTCCACCTCCCGGAGGCTCCTGTGGAAAATGTAGTCGATGCGCATCTTGCCCTCTCCGAACTTCACGTTAGCGAGGGCAAATGGAGTGAAGGCTTTCAGTCGCTTCAGGCGAGTTTGGAATGCGGCACGAAGGCTCAACCTGCCTATCGTGAAACTGCGACCGATTTGGTCGGCGTGCTCTTCTCCGCAGGGCTGAACCCCGAGGGCCGACGCGACAAAGTGACGGAACTCCTCCGCATCTATGGCGAGCATCAGGCCCTGCCCGTGCTTGGCGAAGCTGTCGTCCAACACATCGGCAGTGTCTTCAGGGCTGGCGAGCCATTTCCTTCGGCCGATAATCTTGAGGGATGGGTAGCGGCATGGGAGCAAGCGGCTGAAAGTGAGCCCGATTTTCGTCTCTCGGTGCGACTGCTCCGAACGGGCATCGACTACGTCAAGGCAGGCGGGAAGGATCCCGGCATATTGCTCACGCTCACATCCCCCGAACGCGCGATTCTGGAACAGGCGCTCGGCCTCGCTGAAAAGGACAGCGCCAAAACGATAAAGATGCGCTGAACGACGCATTACGAAGTCGCATTCCATGAAAGCCTCACCTCCAACGACAGCGCCGTGCAGGCAATGGGGAACCACAAAGTAAAGCTCATCGCCGCTGAGTTGAACACCGCAGGTGAGGACAACCGTAACCATCGACTGGACCCTCCGCGAAAGCGCGCGCGAAGTTCGAGCTGATGGTGAAGCGTATCCTGAGCAAATACGGCTACCCGCCCGAGTTGGAGGAGGAGGCAGTCAAGACCGTGCTCGCACAGGCGGAGTTGCTGTGCGCGGAGTGGGTGTGAGCACCTATTTTGATGCCGTCGCCGTGATCGCCTCGGCCACGGTCTTGGTCCCGGCGGGCTGGTAGGCGTCGAAGGGGCCGTCGGCGCTGCTCTTCGGCCAGGTGGCGGGATCGGCGAATTGTCCTTCGTCTTTGTATTCCTTTTGCAGGCGGGTGAGCTCGGCTTTCAGTTCGGCGAATTTGGCGGCGACTTCGGGCCGCTTTGCGTCCTTGGCGTCGTAGAGGAGATTGTGCTGCTCGGTTGGATCCGTGGTGAGATCGAACAGCTCGTAGGCGTCCTTTTTCCAGTAGTGGATAAGCTTGTGCGTCGCGGTGCGGACGCCGTAGTGCGCGGCGGTGTTGTGATGTCCGGGGTCGTGGTAGTAGCGACAGTAAAAGCTCGTGCGCCAGTCGGCGGGCGCTTCGCCGCGCAGCAGCGGGACGAGCGAGCGGCCTTGCATGGACGCAGGGATGGGCAGGCCGGCGAGGCCGAGGAACGTGGGTGCGAGGTCGATGTTCCCGACGAACTGCGCGGGCACGTTGCCGGCCTTGATGCCCGGGCCGCGCGCGAGGAGCGGGACTCTCAGGCCCGGCTCGTACATGAAGCGTTTGTCGTAGAGGCCGAGGTCGCCGAGGTGCCAACCGTTGTCCGCGGAATAGAGTACGATGGTGTTCTTCGCGAGGCCACTCTGGTCGAGGTAATCGAGCACCTTGCCCACGCCATCATCCACGCCCTGCACGCAGGCGAGGTAGTCGCGCATGTAACGCTGGTATTTCCATTTCACGAGTTCCTTCCCGGTGAGCGTCTTGCCGTCCACGGTGAGTTCCATGGGTTTTTCGTTCATCCACTTTTGCAGCGCGGGGCCTTTCAAATCGGCGGGCGGTGTGAGCTTCAGGTCGCGGCGTGTGAGGTCGCGGGCGACGGTCTGTTCGTTCGTCGGAAGCGCGGTGGGGCGCGTGCTGTAGTCGTCCCACAGCGTGTCGGGTTCGGGGATGACTTTGTCTTTGAACATCTCGATGTGCCTCGTGGCGGGCTCCCACCCACGGTGCGGCGCCTTTTGATGCAGCATGAGAAAGAACGGTTTGTCCTGCGGGCGCGTTTTCAGGAACTCGATGCCGAGGTCGGTGGTGATGTCGGTGCAGTGTCCCTCGATGGTCAGCTTGCGACCGGAGACGAGGAAGACGGGATTCCAATACGCGCCCTGGCCGGGGAGCACGATCCAGCGGTCGAAGCCCGTCGGGTCGGAGCCGAGGTGCCACTTGCCGATCATGCCGGTGTGATAGCCGCCCTTTTGCAGGTGCTTCGCCACGTTGTCGCGCGCGCCGTCGAAGCGGTTGAAGACGGGCACGCCATTGAGATGCGAATACTGCCCGGTGAGCAGCGTGGCGCGGCTCGGCGTGCAGATGGAATTGCTGACGAACGAATTCGTGAACCGCGCACCGTCCTTTGCGAGACGATCGATGTGCGGCGTGGAGTTCACCTTCGAGCCATACGCGGAGATGGCGTGCTGCGCGTGGTCGTCGGAGAAGATGAAGAGGATGTTCGGGCGCTCCGCGGCAAGGGACGAACCGACGAGGGCGGATGAGGCGAGAACGATGGCGAGGTGGAGGATGGATTTCATGGTCAGCGGATCTTTTGGTCGGGCAGTTCCTGTTTGATGCCTTCGTCCATCGGCATCCTGTCGGTCTTCGGCGTGAGTCCGGTCTCGTTCATGACCTTCGCCAGTTCGGCTTTCATCTCCTTCACCACGCCCGCGTACTTCGGCACGTCGATGAGGTTGTGCCGCTCCTCGGGGTCGAACTCGATGTTATAAAGCTCCGCCTTGTGCCGGTCGGGGCCGCCGTCGCCGTGGGGCGAGTGGCTGTATTTCCAAGTCTCCGTGCGGACGGCGCGCACATTCGGCGTGTAGGGAAACTGCTTCTCGTAGTTGTAATGGTAAAGCCACGACTTGCGCCACGAGTCGTCGCCCTGCTCCACGAGCTTCTTCCATGATTTCCCATGGGTCTTTGCCAGCGGGGCTGCACCGCAGAGATCAAGCAGGCTCGGCGCGACATCGATCGTGAGCACCTGCTGGTCGATGACCTGCGGCTGCTCCGGCTTCACCAGGCCGGGGAATCGCACGATCTGCACGATGCGGATGCTCGGCTCGTGCGCGGTGCGCTTGTCGATCATGCCGTGCTCGCCATTGAGGATCCCATTGTCGCTCATGAAGACGATGATGGTGTTGTCGAGTTCGCCGCGGGCCTTCAGCAGCTCGTACAGCCGGCCCACGCTGTCATCCACTGAGCGGATCGTCCCCCAGTAGGCGCGCGTCATCGCCTCGAAATCCTTCACCGCCTCGGGCCGATCATCCGGGAATTTCTTCCGCCATTCGAAGAGCGGGCCGTAGATGCCGTGCCAGGTGTAGATCCGCTGTTTGATCCAATCCGGCTTGTCCTCGAGCATGAACGCCGTCTCGGGATACGGCACGCGCACGCCATCGAAGGCCTTCTCGTATTTCGGCTCGGGAAAATAGAAGCTGTGTGGCGCCTTGTGGCCGAGCATGAGGCACCATGGCTTCCCGTCGCGCGGACGCTTGAGCCATTCCCCGGCCATGTCCGTCACGACGTGGGTGTAGTAGCCCTTCACCACCTCGCGTTTCGTCCCGTTGATGTTGAACTCGGTGTCGAAGTACTTGCCCTGGCCCTTGTGAGTGACGAACCAGTTGAAGCCCGGCCGCGGCTCGTCGTTGCCCTCGCCCATGTGCCACTTGCCGATATAGGCGGTGTCGTAGCCGGTGGACTGGAGCACCATGGGGAAGCTCTTAAAGCCCGCCGGATACTCGGTGAAATTGTTCACCACCCCATGCGCATGGGCATACATGCCGCTGAGGATGCTCGCGCGGCTCGGCGAGCAGAGCGACGTGGTGCAGAAGGCGTTCTTGAAATACACGCCCTCCTTGCCGAGGCGGTCGATGTTCGGCGTCTGCAAATGTCTGCTGCCGCCCAGCCCGAGCGCATCCCAGCGCTGGTCGTCGGTGAGCAGGAAAAGAATGTTCGGGCGCTTCGCCTCCGCCGCCGTGGCGTGGCCGGTGGAGAACGCGAGCAGTGCGAGGAAGGGGAGGATGGATCTCATGGGTTGGGCGGGCTTCGTTTCATTAATTCGGGGCGCTGTCTAGCGCGCAGCGCGCGCCGGCCCGCCCCAAAGCGGCGCGGACATCTGCGCGTCGAGCTTCTTCCACCCGGCTTCCAGCGCGGCGACCCGATCCGGGTGTTGCGCGGCGAGGTCGCGCGCCTCGCCGGGATCATCGGTGAGATGGAAGAGCTGCCAGCCGATATCGCCGCGGCCGCGATGGATCTTCCAGCCGTCCGAGATGAAGGCGGCCTGCGTTCCGA
>JBEBGK010000778.1:0-2521 GCA_040081515.1 Chthoniobacteraceae bacterium | reverse complement strand
GGTGAGGGTCGCGCTTTGAAGCGTCTGGATCGCGCGGATCGCGGCGACCTCGAAGTGCATCTTTTTGTTGGGCGCCCACTTCATGCGCCCCTCGGCACCCGCGAAGTGCTCGATGAGATCGAGCAGCTTCTCCATGGGGACGGAATCGGCCTGCTTGTGAAGCAGGGCGATGGCCTCGGGCATCAGTTCACCGCTGAGGCCGCCGGGATCGGCTTTGAGCACGAGCAGATTGCGGAGGTGGGAAATGAGGTCGCTCATCAACCGGCCGAGATCCTTGCCGGCTTCGGCCTGTTCGTACACGGAGGCCAGCGCGGTCGGGGCGTCGCAATTCAGGATCGCCTCGCACAGGTGGGAGACGGTCTGCGTGCCGGTGAACCCGAAGACGCTGAGCACATCGGCCTCGGCGATCTTGTCGCCGCAGAAGGCGACGAGCTGGTCGAGCATGGACTCGGCATCGCGCAAGCCACCCTCGGCGCCGCGGGCGACGGCCTCGGCGGCGGCGGGCTCGAGGGTGAAGCCCTCCAGTTTCGCGATGTGGAGGAGGTGCTTTGCGATGGTGGCGGTGGGGATGCGCTTGAGATCGAACCGCTGGCAGCGGCTGAGGATCGTGGTGGGGACCTTTTGCACGTCGGTGGTCGCGAAGAAGAACTTCACGTGCCCGGGCGGTTCCTCGAGCGTCTTGAGCAGCGCATTGAAGGAGCCCGCGGAAAGCATGTGCACCTCGTCCACGAGGTAGATCTTATAGTGCCCGCGGGCGGGGGCGTAGTTGACGCGGTCGAGAATCAGGTCGCGCACCTTGTCCACCTGCGTGTTCGAGGCGGCGTCGAATTCGATGACGTCGAGGGAGCGGCCCTCGGCGATCTCGCGGCAGATGTCCTCCTCGGGATCGAAGTCCACCTTCGGGCCGCCGGTGCAGTTCAGCGCCTTGGCGAAGACGCGGGCCATGGAGGTCTTCCCCGTGCCGCGCGGGCCGACGAAGATGTAGGCGTGCGCGATGCGCTGCTGCTCGATCGCATTCTGAAGGGTACGCGTGATGTGCTCCTGGCCGAGCACATCGGCGAAAACCTTCGGGCGGTATTTGCGGGCGAAAACCGTGTAGCTGCTCACGCCCTCAACACTGCGCACGCCGGATGGGACCGCCAATCGAAAAAATTCTCCATCGCGCGAGCTTGGGTGTTGATTTGCGCAGCGGCATCCGGCATTCGCGACGCGGCCATGCTCGGCACCCTTCTCGGCCCGGAAATCCAGGACATGATCCAGCGCCGCGACTTCGCAGGGCTGCGCAAGGTGCTGGCGGAATTTCCGCTCGCGGATGCCGCGGAGGTCATCAACGAGCTTCCCGAGGAACAGCGCGCGGTCGTGTTCCGGATCCTGCCGACGGCGCTCGCGGCGGATGTGTTCGAGTATCTCGACAGCGACGCGCAGCAGGCGCTGCTCCGCTCGCTGAGCAGCGAGACCGCCGCGCAGATCCTCAACGAGATGTCCGCCGACGATCGCACGGCGCTGCTCGAGGAGCTGCCGGGGAATGCCGTCGCGCAATTGCTCGCGCTGCTCACGCCGGCGGAGCGGAAGGTCGCCCAGCAGCTGCTCAACTATCCCGAGGGCACCGTCGGCCGGCTGATGACGCCCGATTTCATCTCGGTGCGGGATGACTGGACGATCGAGCGCGTGCTCGCGCACATCCGGCAGCACGGCAGGGACTCGGAGACGATCAACGTGATCTATGTCACGGACGAGCGGGGCAAATTGATCGACGACGTCCGCATCCGCGAATTCCTGCTCCGGCCCACGGACACGGTGGTGCGCGCGATCCACGACGCGAGTTTCATCTCGCTGATGCCGACGGACCCGGCGGAGAAGGCGCTGGAGCTCTTCAAGAAATACGACCGCGCGACGCTGCCGGTGACAGACGCCGAGGGCCGGCTGCTGGGAATCGTGACGGTGGACGACATGCTCGATGTGCAGGAGCAGGAGACCACGGAGGACATCCAGAAACTCGGCGGCACCGAGGCGCTGGACGAGCCCTACATGGAGGCGCCGGTCTGGCAGCTGGTGCGCAAGCGCGCCGTGTGGCTCATCGTGCTTTTCCTCGGCGAGTTGCTCACGGCGTCGGTGATGGTGCATTTCGAGGACGAGCTGAAACGCGCGGTGGTGCTCACCTTTTTCCTGCCGCTGATCATGTCATCGGGCGGAAACTCGGGCTCGCAGGCGAGCACGCTGATCATCCGGGCGCTGTCGCTCGGCGAGGTGCGCCTGGGCGACTGGTGGCGCGTGATGCGGAAGGAGATTCTCTCGGGCCTTGTGCTCGGGGGCGCGCTCGCCGTGGTGGGATTCATCCGGATCGCGGGATGGGCGGCTTACGCGGCGAGGTCCGGGCATTATCCGTACAGCGAGTACTACATGTCGGTGGGGCTGGCGGCGGCGCTGGCGATCATGGGGGTGGTCCTGTGGGGGACGGTCTCGGGCTCGATGCTGCCCTTCATCCTGAAGCGATTCGGCCTGGACCCGGCGGTATCCTCGG
>JBEBGK010000069.1:0-9693 GCA_040081515.1 Chthoniobacteraceae bacterium | reverse complement strand
GACGAGGCGCACAAGGCGTGCGTCTCGGTGAATCCGGCGAACACGGAGAAGTTCAAGGACGTCATCGAACTGCTGCGCATCAGCGCGGCAAAGGCCGGCAAGCCCTGATTTTCCAGCGCTGAAAATTGGCGCTGGAGAGGGCCGGGAACGCTGATAGCTTCCCGAAACCTCCAGCCATGATCTTCCTTCGCCCGGTCTCCGCTGTGCTGCGCAGCTTCAACGCCCGCACTTGGTTTTTCCTGCTCGCGTCCGCCTCGGCTTCCGATGCCGCGGAAGCGGAAGCGACGAAGGAACAGGCCGACTTCTTCGAGAACAAAATCCGCCCGGTGCTCTCGGAGAATTGCTACCGCTGCCACAGCGCCGACGCGGGAAAGGACAAGGGTGGCCTCACCCTCGACTCGCGGGATGGCATGCTCAAAGGCGGCGAGACCGGGCCGGCGGTCCTCCCGGGCGAACCGGAAAAATCACTCCTCATCAAGGCCGTCGGCTACCTGGATCCCGATCTCCAGATGCCGCCCAAGGGCGACAAACTCTCCGACGCACAGATCGCCGATCTCACGGCTTGGGTGAAAATGGGTGCGCCGGTTCCGGCGTCCGGCGGCGCCATCAAGGGCAAGCTGACCGGAATCACCGACAAGGCGCGGCAGCACTGGTCCTATCGCCCGGTGAAAAAGGCCGCCGTGCCGATCAACAAGAACCAGCAGTGGTGCCGCACGCCGGTGGATTGCTTCATCCTTCAGAAAATCGAGGCCGCGGGAATGGCTCCGTCGCCCGACGCCGGCAAGGACACGCTGCTCCGCCGCGCCTACTTCGATCTCATCGGCCTCCCGCCTTCGCCGCAGGAAATCGACTCATTCCGCGCCGACAGCTCGCCACAGGCGTGGGCGAAGGTCATCGACCGCCTGCTGGCGATGCGGCAGTACGGCGAGCGATGGGGCCGCCACTGGCTCGATACCGCCCGCTACAGCGACACCGCCGGCGCAAACGTCAACGGCGTCGAATATCGCTATCCCCACGCCTGGACCTATCGCGACTGGGTGATCAACGCCGTGAACGCCGACATGCCGTACGATGAGTTCATCACACACCAACTCGCCGCCGACCTCCTCCCGAAGGAACGTCAGGGACACAACCGCGAGCATCTCGCGGCCTTGGGATTCATCACCGTCGGCGAGCGTTTTGGAAATCCGAACGATCTCATCAACGAGCGCATCGACACGCTGAGCAAGGGCATGCTCGCGATGACCGTGGCTTGCGCGCGCTGCCACGACCACATGTTCGATCCCATTTCGCAGAAGGATTACTACGCGCTCCACGGCGTGTTCTCGAACATCAGCGAGCCGGACGTGAAGCCGCTGGTGGGCATGCTCCCGCCTGCGGATCTGCTTGCGGATTTCTCGAAGAAAGAGGGCGAGGTGCAAAAGGAGATCCGCGACGCCTACTACGAGTCCGTCGGCGCGTTTAACCAGGGCTTCCGCCTGAAGTCCCCCCTCTACCTCGAACTGATCACGCTCTCCCGGCAGCCCGTCAGCGAGACCGAGAAGATGTCGCCCTACGCCACCTTCCTGCGCGAAAACAAACTCGACGACGAGGTCGCCCGCCGCGTCGAGGCGCGCGCCAGGCGAAGTGAAGATCCAGTCTTCGGCCCCCTCGCACTTTTCAGCGGGCTGAAGTCCGGCGAATTCGCCGCCGGCGCGCCGGCCATTGTCGCGCAAATCCAGACCGGCGTGCTGCCCGGCCGAAACAGGAAGCCCATCAACCGCCTCGTCGTCGCCGCCTTCAAGGGCGCGAAGCCGCAGTCCATCCGCGACGTGTGGAAGCTGTACGACAACGCCTTCGCCATGGTCGCGCCGAAATCCGCGATCTGGATCGATGAAATGGCCGTGACCTCCGGCGATTCCGTCCCCGGCGTGGATCAGTCGATGGCCGAGCTGCTCCAGATCCCCTTCGAGGTGAAACCCGGCGGCCTGCTCTCGATCGCGGAACTGCGCCAGTTGATCGACCGCCTGCCGGGGAATCGCAAACGCGGCATCGAAGGCACCCTCGCGCGATACAACGAGCTTCAGATCACGGACCCCGGCGCCCCGG
The DNA here is from genome assembly GCA_040081515.1 of Chthoniobacteraceae bacterium. GTDB lineage: Bacteria > Verrucomicrobiota > Verrucomicrobiia > Chthoniobacterales > Chthoniobacteraceae > SXWH01. The sequence continues at coordinate 7,605 of JBEBGK010000069.1, read as the reverse complement.
CCTACGCGATGATCGTCGCCGACCGGCCGCAGCCGAAGGACTCCCCCGTTTTCCTCCGCGGACAGGCGGACAACCGCGGGCCGATCGTCCAACGTCGCTTCATCGACGTGCTTTCACCGGAGGGAAAAGGAACGCCCTTTACCCAGGGCAGCGGACGGCTCGAGCTGGCCCGGTGCATCGCGGACAAGGCGAATCCCCGCACCGCCCGCGTAATGGTGAACCGCGTTTGGATGCATCACTTCGGCGAGGGCCTCGTCTCCACGCCCGATGACCTCGGCGTGATGGCCGAGAATCCCACGCATCCCGAGCTCCTCGATTACCTCGCGGACTACTTCGTCACGAACGGCTGGAGCCTGAAGAAGCTCCACCGGCTCATCATGCTCTCCCGCGTGTATCAGGAGAGCAGCAACGTGATCCCCGAATTCGAGGACAAGGATCCCTACAACCGCCTGCTCTGGCGTGCGAACGTCCGCCGGCTCGATTTCGAGGCGATGCGCGATTCGCTTCTCGTCTTCAGCGGCCAGCTCGATCGCTCCATCGGCGGCAAGCCCGAGAACGTGACGGATGAGCCCTACAGCTTCCGCCGCTCGGTTTACGGCTACATGGATCGCGGCAATCTCCCCGAGCTCATGGCTCACTTCGACGTGGCAAAGCCCGACATGACCAACTCCAAGCGGACCGCGACCGTCGTGCCGCAGCAGGCGCTCTTCCTCATGAACAGTCCGATGTCCGTGGATGTCGTGCGCCGCGTCGTGAACCGCCCCGAGTTCATGTCCGCCCGCGACAACCTCGCGAAGATCACCGCGCTCTACGGCATCATCTTCCAGCGCATGCCGACCAAGGCCGAATACGAAATGGGCCTCCGCTTCATCGCCGCGGAGGAGCAGGATCCCGACGCAAACACGGTCGTCAGCGCGACCGCCTCGCGCCCCTCTGGCCGCAACCGGATGGATGGCCGCGCCGCAATCCGCAACGACGGCTTCCGGGTCGCGCGCCGCCCGCTCAGCCCCTGGGCCACCTACGCGCAGGCCCTCCTCTTCTCCAACGAGACGCTCTACGTGAATTGATCCGCCCCGTGCGGCGGCCTGTTTTCCGACAGGCTCCTACGCCTGGCCGACCGCCTGGACGAGCTTGCTTAGCGAACCCTTCGCGTCGCCGTACAGCATGCCGGTGTTGTGCTTGAAGAAGAGCGGGTTCTCGATCCCCGCGAATCCCCTTCCCTTTCCGCGCTTGAGGACGATGACGGAACGCGCGCGGTCCACATCGAGGATGGGCATGCCGGCGATGGGACTCTTCGGGTTGTCGCGGGCGTCGGGATTCACGACGTCGTTCGCGCCGATGACGACGGCGACGTCGGTGTTCGGGAAGTCGGGGTTGATCTGCTCGAGCTCGACGAGTTGCGAGTAGGGAACGTCGGCCTCGGCGAGGAGGACGTTCATGTGGCCGGGCATGCGGCCGGCCACGGGGTGAATCGCGTATTTCACCGTGACGCCGCGCTCCTCGAGCACGGACGCCAGTTCGCGGACGACGTGCTGCGCCTGCGCGGTGGCCATGCCGTAGCCGGGCACAAACACCACCTGGCGCGCGTATGCGAGCTGCGTGGCGACGTCCTCGATGTTCACCTCCCGCGCCTCTCCGCCAGCGTCCGCAACCGCAGGGCCGGAGACGCTGCCAAACGCGCCGAACATGACGTTGGTGATGGAGCGGTTCATCGCGCGGCACATGATCACCGAGAGGATAAAGCCTGAAAAGCCGTTGAGCGTTCCGGCGATGATGAGGACGTTGTTCGAGATCGCGAAACCGGTCGCGGTGGCGGCGAGACCGGCGTAGGCGTTCAGCAGGGACATCACCACCGGCATGTCCGCGGCGGCAATCGGCAGCACGAGCATGAGGCCGAAGACGAGCGCGAGCGCCAGCATGAGGTAAAAGGCGAACGCCGCGCCGGGATGGAACAGCAGGAGCAACAGCGCACCGAGCGCGACGGCGAGGATCCCGAGGTTGACGTAGTTCTGCCCCTTGAACGTGATCGGCGTTCCGCGCATCAGTTCCTGAAGTTTCGCAGCCGCGACGACGCTGCCGGTGGTGGTCAGCGCGCCCAGCAACACCTCGATGCCGATGGCGACCATCTTGGATTCCTCGAGGCTCGCGCCGTGGCGCGAATATTCGGCGATGCCCACCAGCGTGGCCGCAAGCGCGCCGAATGCGTGCGACAGCGCCGTAAGTTGCGGCAGCGCGGTCATCGCCACGTGCTGCGCCAGAATCCCCCCGATGATCCCACCGATGACCAGCCCGACGATGATCCACTCGTACGAGACGATCTCCTTGTGCAGCAGCGTGCCGATGATCGCGAGCAGCATGCCGATTTCGGCAAGATGCATCCCGCGGCGCGCCGTGTCCGGATGGCTCAGGCCTTTCAGCCCGATGATGAAGAAGACCGAAGCGAACAGGTAACTGAATTCGACGAAGTAATACTGCATGGTGCGCCCTATTCCTTCTCCTTCGACGCCGGCGGGGTTTCCTTGCGCCGGAAGAACCGGAGCATGCGCTCGGTGATCCAGAATCCGCCGACGACATTGATCGTCGCGCAGGCGACCGCCGTCACGCCGAGCACGGTGCTGAGCGTGCCGTGCTGTCCGCCAGCCGTGACCAGCGAACCAACAAGCGAGATGCCGGAGATCGCGTTCGTGGCAGACATGAGCGGCGTGTGCAGCAAGGGCGGCACACGCGAGATCACGAGGTAGCCGAGGAATGCCGAGAGGGCGAAGACGTAGAGACCGGACATCAGCGAGTTCATTTGAAAATGGAGGCGGCGGACTGGGATTCCGCGAGGGTGCGGAGGCTTTCGTTGACGATCGCGCCGCCATGCGTGACGAGGCAGTCCTTGAGGATGTCGTTCTGCGGATCGAGCCGGAAGGTTTTCGCCTCGCGATCCCAGAAGTGGTCCACAAGGTTCACGAGGTTGCTGGAATACATCGAGCTCGCCGCACGGGGAACGCGCCCGGCAAGGTTCCGGTAGCCGAGCACCTTCACGCCATTGACGACGACTTCCTCGTCCGGCCGCGAGCACTCGACGTTTCCGCCGGTCTCCACCGCCATGTCCACGACGATGCTGCCCGGCTTCATCTTCTGCACCACGGCATTCGTGAGAATGAGCGGCGCTTTCCGTCCGAAGACCTGCGCGGTGGTGATGACGAGGTCTGCCTGCGCGCACCGCTGCTCCATGACCTCGCGCTGTTTCGCGAGCTGCTCGGGCGTGAGCTCCTTCGCGTAGCCCTGCGCCGTCTGGTCGCCGCCTTCGCCGTCGCCGAGATCCACCTTCACAAATTTCGCGCCGAGCGACTTCACCTGCTCCTCGACCACGGGCCGCGTGTCGAACGCCTCGACCACCGCCCCCAGCCGCTTCGCGGTGGCGATGGCCTGCAGCCCGGCGACGCCCACGCCGATGATGAAGACCTTCGCCGGTGGGATCGTCCCGGCGGGCGTCATCATCATCGGGAAAATCCGGTCGAGCCGGTTCGCGCCGAGCAGGACGGCCACGTAGCCGGCGAGGCTCGCCTGCGAACTGAGCGCGTCCATCTTCTGCGCGACTGTGGAGCGCGGGATCATCTCCATGCAGATCGCGCTGACGCCCGACGCCGCGAGGCTTCGCACGACCTCCACGTCCGAAAAAGGATCCAGGAAGCTGACGTGAATCGCTCCCTGCTTGAGGACCATCACGTCGGCCGGCATCGGCCTGCGCAGCCTCAGGATGAGATCCGCCGAGCCCATTCCCTGCCAGCGATCGGAGACGACGCTCGCGCCGGCGGCCTGATACTCGGCATCGGAAAAATGAACGGTCGCACCGAGGCCCGCCTCCACCTCCACCTGCGCGCCCAGGGCGGCAAGCTTCGTCACGCTGGCCGGGACGAGCGGCACCCGGCGCTCGGAGGAATCGGTTTCTGTGGGAACAAATATCCGCATCGGACACTTCCAATGCACCATTTTGCCACGCGGCGTGAATCAAAAACTTCAGCCCTTTGCGCCGGGGCACCGGACGGCATCGGCACTGGATGGCGGGCAGACACAGGGCTAGGGTGGATGCGTGATCGAAAACTCCATGCACCAGCCGCTCTCGGAGGCCCTGGGCGCGATGGTCGCGAGAAGCGACGCGAAGACCGTCCGCCTGGATGAACTCCTCCACGGCACCGAGGAGCGCGGAATGTATCTGGTGATGATGCTTCTCTCGCTGCCCTTCATCACTCCCATCCCCCTGCCCGGCCTCGCCACGGTGATCGGATTCGCGGTGATGGTCATGTCCCTGCGCCTTGCGTGGAGTTTGCCACCGCGCCTGCCGGGCTTCATCGGGCGGCGCGAGATTTCGCGGGAGCGCATGGCTGCATTCGTCCGCTCGACAGCAGGCGCACTGCGGAAGATCGAAAAAGTAGTCCGGCCCCGGTTCAGCACCTGGCTGAAGTGGCGCACGGTCCGTTTCTTCAATTCGCTGCTGCTCGCGCTGATGGGCGTGCTGCTGGCGCTGCCACTGCCGCCCGTGCTGCCATTTTCAAATTCGCTTCCATCCTGGGGCATCATCTTCGTCTCGCTCTCGATCATCGAGCGCGACGGCATCCTCATCTGGGCCGGATACGTGGTGTCGCTGGGGACGCTGATTTACATGACCTTCTTCACCGGCGCGGTGATCGCCGGACTCGAGAAGCTGTTCGCTTTCCTCGGCCCCGCCATGGGGCTGTGAGCTGCCCTCACTTGAGGCTCCTGATGAAAAGGATCACGGATTCGATCTGCGAATCCGTCAGCACGCCGGAGTAAATCGGCATGCCCGTGTCGAACTTCTCGAATCCCTTCACGACCTTCGCCGTGGGATTCACGATCGATTCCTTGAGGTAGGCGTCGTCGGCCTTGCTCGTGGTCCCGCCCTTCGAGAGCACGCGCTCGCTCCCGTAGAGGCCCTTCCATGTCGGCCCGACCTTGCCGTAGAGCGTCCCGTCGGTGGAATGACACGCAACGCAACCCATCATCTGGTAAACGCGTTCCCCTTCCTCCTTCGTCGGCTTCACCCGCGCGGCGGCGGTGACCTTTCGCGGAGTCAGATCCACGGCGATGCTGCCGAAGCCCTCCTTTTCCGGCTCGAACTTCGCGAGTTCGTACGGGGTGAAATACGCGTTGTTCCGCGCAGGCAGCCCACCGGCCCCGGCGATTCCCCAGCCGACGCGCATCTGCATCACGCCCGCCTTCATCTCCGGGATTCCGAGGAAAACGGACGTCGCATCCTTGGAAACATACGCACTGCTCGGCTGCATCCACTCCTGGCCGGGCGTGCCGTCGAGCTTGAGGTGCGGCGATCCGTATTTGTAAGTCCGCTGGTAGTTCCACCGCTCCACGCTGTAGTTCGCCACGTCGCCCGCGATCGCTTTGTCCAGCGGCGCGCTGAAACGGAGCAGCAGGCCCTTGTCCATCGGCGTCACGTGCTCGAGCAACACACGCGGCCCGCCCGTATGGCGCACCCGCGCCAGGCCGCTGATGCGCTTCACGGTGGTGCCCCAGATCTGGAAGCCGGTGATGTAAAGCTGGCCGTCGGCGGGATTCACGGCGCCATTCAGGACGGGGAAATCGAGGCCCTGCATCCAGCTGACGACCGCTGCCTGCGGTTTTTCAAAGCGCCCGTTCATCAGCACGCGGAAAAGCTCCGGCTTGTTGTAGCTGATGTGGATCATCCCGCCGTTCACCGGTCCCATTTTTGCACCTGCAAGCCACACCTGCGTCGCGCCGCTGGCGTTCACCGAATGCGGAATCCACGTGAGCGGATCGGCGATGCTCTGCGGATACTGCTCGCGCGGCTGCAACTCGGTGAGGAATCCGTAATACTGGTGATCGCGGATGATGTGGAGCGGCGTAGTCGGCGTGTAATTACCCTCTTGATCGCTCGCCGTCACGAGGCCGGTCTCCGGATTCACGCCGACGAATGGCTGCCGCAGCCCCCAGCCGATAACGGCGAAATTTTTCCCATCCGGCGACACGCGGATGACGGTCCCGTTGTGCTTTCCGAGCGTCGTCCCCTGCTGGCCTCCCTTGCTGATGACGAAGGAGCCGTCCGGCGCGAGCTTCATGCTGTTCGGGAACTCGCGCGTCTCCGCGGTCTGCGCAAAGCGGTTGCAGAACATCTCGTGCACGTCCGCCTCGCGATCACCGTTGGTGTCGCGCAGCTTCCAGATGCCGTTTCGATCGAAGACGAAAATCTCCCCGTCGCGGATGCAGATGCTCATCGGCTCATGCAGGCCGGAGGCGAAGCGTTTCCATTTCACTTCCTGCAAATCGCCGGACACTCCGGTGACGAGCCACACGTCGCCGTCGATCGTGACCGCGGCCGCTTCGCCCGGCGACTTCGCAAAGAAGGCGATGTCGGCCAGCCGGATGTTGCGCTTCCACGGGTTGTCGAGCGGGAGCGCGATGTCGTCCACGACGTAGGCGTCCTTCGCGGTGGAAAGCGCGGCGCGCGTGCTGACGGTTTGCGGCCATCGGGGCGCAGCGGGCGGAGCGAACGTTTCGCGCGGCAGGGCATTTGACTCGGTCGTGACGGAACTCCCTTTCGCAGCTTCGCCCGAATCCTCCGAGCCGCCTACGCGGAACTGCAGCTTCACCGCCGCCGTCGCCGGACCCACGATGACGGCGGTCCGCGCGCCGGAGACGTATTGCTTCACCGCGGCTTCGCCAAAGACGGACGGCCCGCCGGCGCCGTCGATCACAGCGATTGGCGATGCATGCGGCTGGATGATCACGTTGCGCGTGACGGAAGACCGGGGCGCGTCGCCATGGCACTCGAACCACTCGCGGATCTCCGTTCCGCCGACCTCGTAGCGGAGCACGGCACCCCGATCGCTCAGCTCCACTCCGATGAATCTGCCAAGATTCGCGGCGAGCGGGCCGCGTCCGACCTCGCCCGCGCTCGGTGCCGGCTCGCGCGAGTCGCTCCACTCGGGGCTGGCGTCCATCGACTTGAGCACCTGCCATCCCGGGTAGATTCCGTTCGCCACCCAGATCGTTCCATCCGGCTTCGGCAGGTCATCCTGCCCGTCCTTCGTCTTCTGCCCCGCGATATGATACGATGCCGGGGCGAGCGCGGCGGGAGTGACGCCTTTGCCCCGCCAGATCGCGGCGACCCGCAGCAGGTCGGTGTCGAAGCAAGCCCAGAGATCGTGGCCGAGGTTCAGGACGATGCCGCGCGGAGTGAGGTTTTCCTTCTCCAGCCCGTCGCGCCCGTCCAGCACCGAGGAGAAAAACGGGAAATCCCGCTCGACCCAATCCGCCCACTGATGCTTCCCCGCGAAGGCCATCGCGTTCGCATCGGGTTTTTCGCGCTCCACCTTTTTCTTCGCGCCCTGCGCATGAGCAAGCGACACGCAGGCGAGCAGCAGGACGAGTGAGCGGCAGGGACGGTTCATGCGAGGGCGATGTCTCGCAGGAAGCACGCGGAATTCGCCCTACATGTCAATCCGGCCCGAAGATCCATCCCAGGGCGGATTCAGCGGGGCCTAATGGGAACGCATCTTCCACGCTTGTTCACAGCAGCGACGGCGCTTGAATCTCCCTCCATTCCCATGCCCAAGACACCCA
>JBEBGK010000777.1:0-2527 GCA_040081515.1 Chthoniobacteraceae bacterium | reverse complement strand
GGATCGGATCGTCGTCGCGGAGGTGTTCAAGCTGCTCCGCGGCACGTACTGGGCGGGGAACCGGACCGGGGATGTGATCGAGCGCAGCGTGCGGCAGTCCCTCTCCTTCGCGCTCCTCCACGAGGGAAAACTGATCGGCTTTGCGCGGGTCGTCACCGATCGCGCGACCGTCGGTTACCTGTGCGATTTTGTCATCGCGGCGGAATTCCGCGGACGCGGCCTCGGCACCTGGGCGCTGGCCCGGATTCTCGAACATCCGGATCTCCGCGGCTGCCGCATCGACCTGTTCACCCGCGATGCGCAGCCGTTTTACCGTGGGTTCGATTTCGGGCCGCACCGCTTCACCTCCATGGTGCGTTATCCTCCCGAGGAGCGCGACCCGGGGACTTCGGGATTGAGCCCGCGCGATGAAGGCCGCAGTGTCGAGCCATGAAACCGCTCCTCCTCAGTTCGATTCTCGGTGCCCTGGTCGCATTTTTCTGGGGCTTCCTCTCGTGGACCGTGCTCCCGTGGCACAAGACGCTCTCCTTTTCCGACGACGAGGAAGTCGCGGCAGTGCTCCGGAAAAATGCGGCCGTCCACGGCATCTACATGCTGCCGGGTGAAAAGGGACGCGACCAGGCGGCGATGGAAAAGTGGCAGAAGCAAGCCGTGGCCGGTCCCTTCATGTTCGCCGTCGTCCGTCCCGGCAGCGCGGAGATTTCGATGGGCCGGCTCATGGCGGGCTCGTTCGGCATCCAGTTCATCGGCGCATTCCTCATCTCGGCCCTGCTCCTCACCGCTCGCCCGATGGCCTACGGAGTTCGCGTCCTCTTCGTCGTGATCGTCGCACTCGCGGGCGGCGTGCTCTCGCATCTCCCGGGCTGGAATTGGTGGGAGACGCCGACCTCGTGGGTGCTCGTGCAATTGGTGGACCTCGCGATTGGCTGGGCGCTTGCGGGTCTGGTGATCGCGAAGTTTGCAAACCCCGAGAGCCAGCGCTAACCGTTGCTTCGTAAGAACACCAAACCAACCAACCACCCCATGGGCCTCTTCGACAATCTCCTCGGTTCGCTTCTCGGCGGACTCAACAACAACCAGCAAAGCGGCCTGATGGGCGCAGTCTCCGGTCTCCTGACCAAAGGCGGCGGCATCGAGGGCCTGATGCAGAAATTCAACAGCCAGGGCCTCGGCGATCTCGTGAAGGGCTGGGTGAGCACCGGGCCGAATCCGCCAGCGACGCCGCAGAACATCGAGGCGGCCCTCGGCGCGGAACAACTCCAGGAGATGGCGGCGCAGACCGGAATCGACCGCAGCCAGATCTCCGCGCACATCGCGCAAATCCTCCCGCAGCTTGTGGACAAGCTCACCCCGGACGGCCAGCCCGTCGGCGGCAATGCGCTCCAGCAGGGTCTCTCCTCCCTCCTTCAGGGCGGACTGGGCAAGCTGTTCGGGAAATAGTAGCGACCGGCAGCCGCCCGACCGCTATCGCTCGTACACCTTCGCCAGCTCGGTGAAGCGGAGCACCTCCGCGGCAGTCCTGCCGGGGAATGTCTCGGATTTCAACTTTCGATCCGGCAGCAACTGGCACAGGACAACTCCCTGGACCACATCGCTGTCGGGGCGCTTCTGGATCTGCCCGGAGCTGCCGAGCTGACCGTGGATCAGTTCGTATTTCACGACGCCGTCATTTGCGCCAATGATCGCGGGATCGGGCTTGTTGCCCTTGATCCAGAATTGCTGCGCACGCCCGTCGTAGTTGCCGATGGAGAAGACGATGATCTTCGGATCCAGGTGGTGATAGACGATGGACAGGTGGCCGACCCAGTAGTCGATGCGGCGGTTCAATCCCGCGTAGCCGCCGGTGCCCTCTTCATACCAGTTGCCGATGAGCCTGCCGTCGATGTCGTAGTCGATGCGCCCTCCGAAGGGCGGCACCTTGCGCGCATCCTTCTTGATGAGTTCGCTGCGCAGCGGCTCGGCGATGTAGTCGAAGGGATCGACGACATGCGGTTTTTGCGGATCGCGTTTCAGGAACTGCCCGGCATTCACAAAGCCTTTGCGCGTGGTGCTGGTGTCGATGAGCGCAAAGTCGAAAGTCTGGTTGCCGACTTTTCCGATCACCTGCCCGGCTTTCACCGGGATGCGCACATTCACCGGCTGACCGGGCTGCACGCCACCGGGCACCTGTGTCATGATGGACGCATCCACCTCGATGAGATGATCCACGTAGCTCCAGACGTGGGCGGAGTGCTCGATGAACACTTTTAAATCGACCGCGCGGTCAAACACCGTCGGGTCAAACTTCGCCTGCCCGCCCTGCGGATTCGGACGCCATTGTAGCATGACGATGAAACCATCGGCGACCGCGACGACGTCGTAGAGCCGGCTGAAATCGCGATCATCCACGCGCCGGCCCTGGCCCTGCTGGCCGCGGTTATTCACCGCGCCCTTCGGCACGAGATACAGATGATCACTCGGCGACGTGTGCCCGCTCTGCATATTGCCGAGCGGGATGATGTATCCGATGTCGTCGAGCCGCAGCGGA
>JBEBGK010000776.1:0-2530 GCA_040081515.1 Chthoniobacteraceae bacterium | reverse complement strand
GGCGACGGAGCGCCGCGCGTCCCGCCGGCCACGAAAATACAACGCGCAGCGCAAACTTCATCGTTTTGTGAAGTGGCCGCCGGGACGGGCGGCGCTCCGCTACAGCGTCGAAGTCCAGAAGCGCCGGGCGGCGTCGCACCAGTCGCGGTGCGCCACGGCCTTTGCGGATGCGTCGCGCATCTTTGCCCGCAGCGCGGGGTCGTCCATCAGCTTGCTCACTGCGCGCGTGAAGTCCTCGGCGTCCAGGCCTCGGGTGACGAAGCCGGTGACTCCCGGATCGATCAAGTCCTTGGGCCCGCCGACATCCGAGACCACGCACGGGAGGCCGCATGCGAGCGCCTCGATGACGACGTTTCCGAATGTGTCGGTCGTGCTCGGAAAAACGAACACATCGGCGCTCGCGAATGCGCCGGCGAGTTCCTCGCCGCTCAGGTAGCCTGTGAAGATCGCTTCTGGCACGATGCGCTTCAGTTCCGGGAGATACGGCCCGTCGCCGACAAAGGCGAGCGCGAGCCCTGGCCGGCGCAGCCGCTGCCAGGCGGATACGATCACTTCGAGATTCTTCTCCTTCGAAACTCTCCCCACATAGAGCAGCACCGTCGCGCCGGCCGGGGCGCCGCGCTTTTTCCAGAAGTCGGGCGTCCGGTGATCCACGCGGAACAACTGTGTGTCCAGGCCGCGCGGGAGGATGCGCAGTTTCTCCGGCGGCATCCCGCGATCGATCCAGCTCCGCCGGTAGCTCTCGCTGTTCACCCAGACGACGTCCATCTGCGAGTAGAACCACTTCATGAACGTCCACGTGAGCGTCTCCCATGAGCGATCGTCGGTGAGGATGCGGACGTATTGCGGGAAGTCGGTGTGATAGATGCCGGCGGTGCGCAGCCCGAGCAGCCGCGCGGCGAGCAGTGCCGTGAGGCCGACCGGGCCGGGCGTGCTGATGATCATCTCCGTGAAGCCCTCGCGCTGGAGGTAATCGAGCATCTGGAGCACCGGCGGAAAGCTGAGCTTTTGCAGCTCGTATTCCGGCAGTTCGAATTCGCCGATGGGCTCGAAATTGCGCAGCGGGATGCCGGTCATCTTGCTGGCCATGCGGCTCGTCACCACGGTGAGTGAATCGCCGTTCGCCGCCGTGGCCTCGGTCATCCGGCGGATGGTGGTCGCGACGCCGTTCACGTCCTCGAGCGTGTCGGTGAACCATGCGCGCTTCGTGTTGCTCAGCATCGGGGCGGGCGCGCCGGTGAGCGCGCGGCTCACCTCGGCGAGCCATGTGCGGTCGGGCGCGAGCTGGCGGAAGGCGACGAAGTAAGGCGCGAGCCCGAGCGCGATCGGCGCGAGCATCGAGACATCCTGGACGGCCTCGATCATCTTCCCGCCGCTCAGCTTGCGGACGAACGAAGTGAAGAAGCGGTAAAGCAGCCGGTCGGCGAACAGGCATGCGGTGATGAAGGCGCGCCGCTCCGGCTCGGTGACGCCCTCGGTCGCGCTCGCGACGAGCGAGTTCAGATCGTCGTCGCGGAATGTCGCGGCAAACTTCCGCCAGATGCTGGCATTTTTGGGCTTCGCCAGCTCCCAGACCTGCCCGGTGAGGATTCCCTGCGCGAGAAACCCGAGCTTTTCGCCGAAGGAAAACTCCGTCGGATTCTCGCCCTCCATGAAGCGCGAGATCGCCTTGCCCACGAGGCCGCCGCCGTCGAAGCCCGCGACTTTCTCCGACGCAAACTGGAACAGGTTGCCGTAGAGGCCGTGTGCATGCGCGACCGGCGTGCCGCCGCCGCCGCCCGGCGTGCACCTTCCCGCGCGCACCTCTGCGAGGAATGCCGCTGCGTCCGTCGCATTCGCGGTCTCCGTCCACGCGTTCGCGACGAACAGGCCGCTGCGATCGTTGCTCCCGCCGATTAGCACCTTTTTCCACGCCTGTCCGTGGGCCGGAGCGATGCCGTGGCGGTTCGCAAGCTCCTCGATCTTCGACTCCGTGAGGCCGTCGAGGACGAATCGGAGGACTTCGCTCGTCAGCGCATCGCGCGTCCCGTTCACCGACTCGAAGTGCCGGAAAAGGAGGATCACCTTCTCGATGTGCGCGAGCTTCAGGCGGTCATCGAGCCGGTGGAGCGGATGCGCCACCGCGTGGGCGAGATCGCGGGCGGTGAGGTAGCGCTGGAGTTCGTAGATGTTTTCCCGGCGGCGCTGGATTTCCCGGTGCTCCTCCTCGGTGAGCCCCCACACGAGCAACTGCACCGTCGCGCGGTCCTCGGGGAATTGCGCCGTCACCTCCTCGCTCAGGAAGACGCCCGGCTTGCCCGCGAGCGCGAGGCAGCCATCGAGCGTGTCGCGATCCGTGAGCGTGAAAAAATCGATCCCCCGCTCGCGGGCCTTCGCGTGGAGCGCGGCGGGGTCCGAGTAGCTGTCCGGCAGTCCGATGCGGCGGAAGAGCCATTCCACGGAACGCCCGCTGTGTTTGGAGTGAAGGTGCAGATCGGCGCGCATCGGCGGGCAGTGTTGCCAAAAGGCGGCACCGTGCGCCAGCCTGGAT
>JBEBGK010000775.1:0-2531 GCA_040081515.1 Chthoniobacteraceae bacterium | reverse complement strand
GCACGGGCACACCCTGCCGGTGGATGAGACCGTGGCGCTCGTTCAGGAGCTCGACCACGCGGGACGTGGGCACGCCACCGAGTTCATAGAACATCGCCTCCGGGAAATCGCCCGCGTGCTCGCCGAGGGCGATCTGCCAGGCCCGGTAATGCGTCGGCATCGTGTCGGCCAGCGTGCCGTCGCAGTCGAAGATGAATGCGTCGAACTCGCCATCGGGGAGTTTCAGCGAAACGGTCACGGAGATTGCTTTTTTGCTCACGAGGGCGGCGAAGATGCGCAGTTTCCCGCGGAACGCCAGCGTGGAGATCCCTCCGGCGGCATGCGAATCGCTTCCACCACGGAAGGGGAACGGCTCCCGCGCCCGTCTGCCGTTCCCTCCCATTCACCGACACCATGAGGCCCACGACCAGAATTACCTTTGCCGCGCCTCGCGGGTGTGCCACTTTCCCGCCTTATCAAACGTCGGGGAAGAGGCTCGTGCAGCGAGCCCGGACCCGCAGCCCAAAGTTTGTCCCCTATGGCCGAGATTAAATTCCGGTGTCCCGAGTGCTCGCAGAAGATCGCCGTCGGCGCTTCCGCGGCAGGTGTGAAGATTGACTGCCCGACGTGCCACAGCCGGCGGGTCATTCCCCGCTCGGAGCTCGCGCCGGTCGAGGTCGTCATCAAACGCAAGCTCGCCATCGTCGGCGGCTCCGCCGATGCGGTTTACTCCGAGCTCCAGAAGGTGCAGGCCGCGGCGGACAAGGCCGAGGAGGAGCTCAAGCGCCTCCGGGCCGAGCGGATGAAGGACTCGAAGGAAGCGGATGAGAAGCTGGCCATGGTGACGGCGGCCCGGGACTCGTTGCAGGCCGAAGTGACGGCGCTCAAGCCGATGCGCGATCAGCTTGCCGATGCGCAAAAGGAGCTGGCGCGCGTGGGCGACGAAGCGGCAGGCAAGATGCGCGAGCAGTCGGTGCAGCTCGATACAGCCCGCAAGGCCGCGACGACGCTGAAGGAGACCTGCGCGACCCTGCAAACGAAGCACGCGGCTGCCGAGGCGTCGCTTGCCGACCATGCGGAAAAGATGCGCGCGCTCGAGCAGAAGCGGGCCGAACTGGAAGCGCGGGCGGCGAAGCTGGAGACCACCGTGGGAGAGCTGAGCCCCCTGCGCGAACAACTCGCGAAGAGCGAGGAGGACAAGAAGGCGCTCAAGGCGAAACACGCCAAGTCAGAGGAACGGCTGGCGGAGATGATCAATCAGATCGCCACGCTCGAGGAGGACAGGAACGGCCTCGCGGCAAAAGTCACCGCCCTTTCGCCTCTTCAGGAACAGCTTTCAGAGACCCAGCGAACCCTCGCAAACAGTCGCGACGAAGCCGTGGCCGCCGCCCGGGAACAGGCCGCGCAGCTTGAGAGCGCCCGCAAGGCAGGCGAGGCCCTGAAGGGAACCTGTGCCGAATTGCAGACGAAACTCTGCAACGCCGAAGCGGCCCTCGCGCAGCAGGCGGGCGACTTCGCCATGCTCCAGCAACAGCATGCAAGCAGGCTGGCGGCAATCGAGCAGCAGCGGGCGGAGTTCGAGGCTGCCGCATCAAATCTCAACCCGCTGCGCGAGCAACTGGCCAGGGAGGATCAGGAAAAGGAAATGCTGGTGACCAAGCTGGCCGAGTCCGCCGGCATGCTCGCCGCGCTCCGCAAGGAGCGGAATGAACTCGCGGGCAAAGTCTCCGCCCTGACGCCGATCCGCGAGCAATTCCTCGAGACGCAAAAATCCCTGACCGCTGCGCGCGAGGAGACCCAGCAATTGCGCGGCCAGCTCGGGGAACTCACCCGCTTCATGGATGCCGCCAAGGCGGAAAAGGCGCAGATCGCCTCGCTCGCGACGGAGCGCCAGCAGGCGATCGAGAAGCTTACCCATGAACTGGATGCCGCGAAGGCCGAGTCCGGGCGGCTCCGGGACGAGGCGACGGCAAAGGCGGGCGGCGATCGCCGCGACGACCTGGCTGAAAAGCGGGACCGGGAGCTCGCAGAGTTGAAGCAACTCCTCGAAACCACGCGCGCCGAGCTCGCCGCAAAGGATGCGAACCTCAGGAAGCTCACGAAGGATCACCAGGATCTTACGCGCCTCGTGGACGAGAAGGAAAAGGCGCTGGGCGAGTCCCGCACTTATTCCGAACTGCACAAACCGCTCGAGCAGGAGAACGCCCGGCTCGCCGACGAACTCGCGAGGAAATCCGCCGAACTGGAAGTGGCGAGGCTCGAGGCGGCGAAGGCGAACGCCGCGGGCGGAAACACCGCCGCAGCCGGCAACCGCGAGAAGGCTCTCGAGGCGGAACGCGATTCCCTCCGCGCGGAACTCGACGGCGTGAAAGCCGCCCTCGAACGCGCCAAGCAGCACGTGAATGTGCTCCAGGCCCGGCGCGATCTTCTCCGGGATGAAATCGCCGCACTCCGCGCCCGCATCGGGACCGCGGGAACGGTCACGACTTAGGACGCGCGGCTCCCCGCAAGGCAGCCACTTTGTCGAGCCCGCCCTGCAGGAGCAGGCCGAC
>JBEBGK010000068.1:0-9723 GCA_040081515.1 Chthoniobacteraceae bacterium | reverse complement strand
AAAATCGACCCCTCCAAGCTCAAGGCTGCCGCGTCGCTTTATAAGAAGGAAGAGGCGGCGAAGCCTGCTTCGAAGAGCCTGTCTTCCCTCGGTTTTCTCTCGTCGCGTTACCGCTACGATTCCCGCATGCTGCGCGCCGTCGAGATTGCGACCGCCCGGGCTTTCGCGCATTCCCACGGTTCGTGCTGGCGCTATGTGAAGAACGCCCTCGTCTCCGCCGGCGTCATCGATTCCCGGCCGACGACTGCCTACGCGAAGCAGGCCGCCTCGGAGTTGACGAGGGAATACGGGTTCCGGAAAGTCAGTTGCAGCGATCCCTACAAGGCTCCGGTCGGCAGCGTGCTGGTTTACGGCGGCAAAGGCGCGGGGCATGTCGAGTTCCGGAGCAAGTCGGGATTCGTCAGTGATTTCTCGACGCCGCGGCCTTCGAAGCGCCCGCTCATCGGCGTTTACGTCAAGCCCTGAGGGTGGGGACGCTCAGGCTCCGCATTGTCCCCAATGCGAAGCGCGACGCGGTGGCCGGCGAATATGGCGACGCGTTGAAAATCAAAGTGGCCGCGCCCGCTGTGGATGGAAAAGCGAACGCCGCCCTGCTGGAATTCCTCGCCGGAAAACTTTCCGTCCACCCCCGCGATCTCATGCTCATCGCCGGGGAGAAATCGCGCGACAAACTCGTGACAGTCGCCAGCCTCGATCCGGAGGAGGCACGCCGCCGGCTCTTCGAGCCGTAGCCCGACGGACTTCCGCCCTCACCTCGCATCGAGGGTCCCCTTCGTGACGCCAAGCTGGCTGTGCGCCTTCAAATCGCGCCACAGGCTCCCGCCGTCGCATTCCCCAGCGAGGAGCGCCTGGTAGGCGCGGAGGACTTGCGCCGTCTCCGTCGCGTCCTCCTCGAGCAACTCGACACGGAAGTGCCGCAGTCCGGCCGCGCGCAGCACGTCGAAGAATCCCGCGCCCGTCTGCGCCACCGCGTTGAAGAGCGTGTTCCGGCATCCCACGTCCGCGCGGAGCGGATGCTCCATTCCCACGCGGTCGCGCAGATGCACCCGATGGCGGTCGCACGGACGGCCGCAGTCGAGAAAAGACGACCCTTTGCTCATGAATGCGGCGAAGACGCAGTGCTCCATGTGAAACATCGGCATGTGCTGGTGCAGCGTCAGCTCGAACCACGACGGCGGCGCCGCGGCGAGCAGGTCGAGCACCTGCGCGATGTTCAGGTCGTAGCTGATCGTCACGCGTTCGAGCCCCCTCGCGATGAAATGCTGGGCCGTGAGCGGGTTGGCCACGTTCAGCGAAAAATCGCCGATGCGGCGCAGCGCGGGATTGCCGCGGAAATAATCCACCGCCCCGAGATTGCGGATGAGCACGCCATCGGGCGCCGCATTTTCGATGAGTTTGAAAAAACCCTGCTCCCCGGCCTTCTGGATTCGCGGTGTCGCAAGGAGGACCTGGGCGCCGCCCCGCTCCCGCACGAGCGCCACCCCGTCCTTGTAGCGCCGGATGTCCTCGAAATCGAGATGGAGCATTTCCATTCCGCAATCCAGCGCGGCGGCGATGTGCTCCATCGAGCGGCAGAGCACGGCGAGCGAGGGCTGCGATTCCCGGCTGCCGACGGGTGACTGGCTCGCTGCGAAGACGTCGCGCCATGTCTGCGATGATTCGCCGCGCCGGCGATCGTTTGCGGCATCCAGGGCGAAGGCGAGTTCGCGGCGGACGCGATTGAGTTCGCTGATGGGGAGAATCACGTCGCCCGAAAGTTCATTGCGGAATTCACCAAGCTGATACGGGTGTTCGCCAAAACGCCCGAGATGGTCGCGGAGTTTTTCATCCGTCAGCGGCGCGGTGCGCGCGGTTTGCAATGGGATCGCCGAGCGGACCGAGACCGCGGGCGACTGGCAGACGACCTCCAGCGGCTGACCCGCTGCGCCGCGGACCGCCAGATTCACCGGGGCACGCCGCACTTCGATCCGGCCGGTGAACGATTGCTGCAGTTGCCTGCTCAGGGCCGGGTCATCGGTCTTCCAGACGCGGTCCCCGGGCTTCACGCGGTCGAAATCGATCTTCCCGTGCTCGAAGAAAAGCCGCCCGCCCTTGATCTGGTAGATGCGGCCGCCCTGTTCCGCGTTCGTGTCGCCCCCGGTATCGAAGACGACGCCATCGCCCGGCTTCAATGCGACTTCCGGTTCCAGCTCCACGTGATCGCGACCCACGGACACGATCCGTCCGGCGAGTGGGCCGCGTTTCTTTCCGAATCGTGCGGAGACGAGCCGCTGGTGATCCACGCCATGCATCCAGCCGGTGAACAGGCCGCGGGAAAAAGTCATCTCCATCTGGTAGCGCTCGGTCTCGCTCACATGATGCCCGCGGCGCGCAACGGCGTCGTCGATCGCGCGCCGGTACACCTGGCAGACCGCCGCGACGTACTCCGGGGATTTCAGGCGCCCCTCGATCTTGAAGCTCGTCACGCCATGTTCGATCAGCGCGGGAATCTCCTCCACTGCGGCGAGATCCTGCGGGGAAAGGAGGTAACGCCTGTCGCCGAGATCGCGCACCTCGCCATCCACGATCAGCTCGTAGGGCATGCGGCACGCCTGCGCGCACTCCCCGCGGTTTGCGCTGCGCTGGCCGAGCGATTCGCTCGTGAGGCACTGGCCGCTGTACGCCACGCAGAGCGCGCCATGCACGAAGACCTCGAGCGGCATCCGGCCGGCGTCCATTTTTTCCATGTCGCGCAGGCTCAGCTCCCGGGCCAGCACTGCGCGTTCAACCCCGAGTTCGCGCGCAAACTCGATCCCTTCCGGCGAGGTAATCGTCATCTGCGTGCTCGCGTGGATGGGCAGTTCCGGCGTCACGGCCCTCGCGAGACGCACGAGCCCCACGTCCTGCACGATCAGCGCATCCACCCCGGCGCGGCTGCATTCGCGCAGCATCGCCTCGGCGGCGTCGAGTTCGCCCGTGAAGACGAGCGTGTTGAACGCCACATAGGCCTTCACGCCGTGCCGGTGGCAGAAGCGCACGACCTCGGGCAGTTCCTCGTCCCGGAAATTGTCCGCGCGCAGCCGCGCATTGAACCGCGGCAGGCCGAAGTAAACGGCGTCCGCGCCATTCGCCACCGCGGCGCGCAGGCAGTCCCAGCCGCCGGCGGGGGCGAGAAGCTCGGGGGTTGCGGTTCTGTCGGGATTCGTCACACGGCATCCCATACGGGATTCCCTGCGGAATTCCAGAGGCGTCGGCGCAATTACTTGCTCCCGAACGTCACGCCCTTCTTCGATGCCTGCTCGCGCACGGCGGTCGTCACGGCCTTGTCGAGCGTGGTGTCCTTGCTCTGCTCCTTCATCTTTTCGGCGACGAATTTCCCGCGGGCGGAGGCGAGTTCCTGGAGTTCCTTCTGCAACGCATCGCGCTCCGCGGCCTTCTTCGCGATGAATTCCTTGCGCTCCTCGACGCTGAGTTTGCGCAACTCCTCGGGGAGTTCCTCGGTTTTCAGCTTTGAAAAATCGAAGTCCTTCTCCTTCGCGCGATCCACGAGGTCCCAGTGCGCGTTGCTGTAGTTGGCCGATGATTTCGATGCCACGCGCGCCGCGAGCACCGTCGCCGGTGCCGGTGCCGAGGCCGCATTCGCATCCTGCGCCTCCTGCCGCGCCTTGCCCAGGCCGCCGGCGGCGCCGTAGGCAATGTAGGTGCGGTTCAGCTTCCCGTTCAGCTCCGCGATCTTCCTGTCCTGCGGCGCGGGGATGTCGGCCATGCGCGCGTCCTGGTTGATCACTATGAACCTCCCGTCGGCGAGCGATGCGCCGTCCTTCCATTGTCCCCGGACGCCGTCACTCTCCGAGCCGCAGTGGATGGTGTTGACGATGATGCCCTTCTCGATGGCGCCCTTGCATGCGTCCACGTAATTCACCTCGCCCTGCGTGAACGGCTCGTTGCCCGCGACGAAAATGGCCTTGTAGGTCTTCGATGACGAATCCCAGGCGAGGTCCTTCACCGCGTCGCGGATCACCCAGCCGCAATATTCGTTGCCCCCGCTGGTCTTCAGCGAAAAGAGCTGCTCGCTGAGCTGGTCGAGATCGTCCGTGAGCGGAACGACCTGGCGCACCCATCCTTCCTTCGCCTTCAGCCGGGTGTTCCCGTATTCGTAGAGTGCCACCTGCACCCGCGGCGCCTTTCCGTCCTGCTTGGCGGTGGCGAATTCATTCACGATGTTCCAGAGCTGCGTCTTGGCCTGCGCGATGAGGCCGTCCATCGAGTTCGAGGTGTCGAGCAGGATGGCGAGTTGCACGACCGGCTGATCGGCGTCGGGTTTCGTGACGGGGGCGGAGCCGGCGGAGGAAGCGATTGCAATGGCCAGTCCGAAGGTGAGGAATGAGCGGAGCGTTTTCATGATGCGACCGTAGCGCCGGCCCGCTCGGGAGTTGTCAGGGTCCCGTTCGGGAGTTGTAAAAGAAACGTCATCCGCAACCGGTCGAATTTGCCCAAAAAAACAATTCGCAATCCTGAGGTCCGGGGGTGATTTTTGCCGCAGTTCCCGGAAACCCCAAAACCAAGTGAACGTTCTCCTCATCGAAGACGAACACAGCATCGCATCCTACGTCTCCAGGGCCCTCACCGGCGCCGGGTGCGCCGTGAGCGTGCTCCACGATGGCAACGAAGCCTTCGCAGCCGCGACCTCGGACCCTTACGACGTCATCATCCTCGACCTCGGCCTCCCCGGTCGGGACGGGATGGAGATCCTCGCCGGGATCCGCGAACGCAGCGTCAGCACGCCGGTGCTCATCCTCACCGCCCGCGGCGAGGTGCGGGACCGGATCGCCGGGCTGGAGCGCGGCGCGGACGATTATCTCGCGAAGCCATTCGCGATGGAGGAACTGCTGGCCCGCGTCCAGGCGCTCACCAGGCGCAAAGGCGTCGAAGTTTCACCGCTGCGGCACGTCGCGGACCTGGTGATGAACGAAACGAAGCGCGTCGTCGCTCGCGCCGGCAAGACGCTGCACCTCTCGCAACGGGAGTATGAAGTGCTGAACTTCCTCGTGCGCCACTCGGGCCGGGCTGTCAGCCGGACGGAACTCTGCGAGCACGTGTGGAAGCATGCCCTCGACCAGGAAACGAACGCGGTGGACGTGTATATCCAGCGGCTTCGCGCAAAGGTGGATGACGATCATCCCGTCAAACTGATCCGGACCGTGCGCGGCATCGGCTACATCTTTGGAGAGCCCGCGAAATGATCCGGCTGCCGATATCGGCGAAGGTCGCGCTGTGGTCGTTTCTGGTCGCGACCCTGGCGATGGGGAGCGCGTTGGTCGGCGTGGGCTTCCTGCTCGAGCAGGAACTCGTCGCGACCGCCGACCAGCGGATCCAACGCATCGCGACGGATGTCTTCCAGGCGCTCGACGAGGAGGCCAGCCGTGTGGACGAGAATTTGCAGATCATAACGAAGGAGATGATGCCGCGGTCACTCGGGACCACCCCCATCGAGATTTATGGCCCGGGGAGGACGCTCCTCTACCGCGCACCTGCCCTGAAGAACGTGTCGCTGCTCAGCGACAACGAGAAGCCGCATCAAATCCTCATCCGCAAGCAGCCGTTTCGGGTCCTGACTTTTCAGCATAAGGATTTCACGCTGCTGGCGGGGAATGCGATGGCGAGCACGGTCAAGATGCTCGATCGTGTGAAGGAGGCCAGCCTCCTCGCGGTGCCGGTCGCCGCGTTGCTCAGCCTGCTGGGTGGATATTGGGTGGCGTCCCGGGCACTGCGGCCTGTCCGGATGCTCATCGATGCCGCCCAGGATATCAGCGCCGAGGACTTGCACCGGAGGCTGCCCGTGCCCGCTGCGCGGGACGACATCCGGCAGCTCACGAACGTCCTCAACACCACACTCGAGCGGCTCGAACGGAGCTACCTCCAGGCGGTGCGCTTCGCCTCGGATGCGTCGCACCAGTTGAAGACCCCGATCACCGTGCTGCGCGCCGCGATCGAGGAATTGCTCCGCGACCCCAGCCTCAAGCGGGAACACGCTTCCGTATTGAATGACCTCCTCGATCAGACCCGCCGCCTGTCGTCCCTCTCGGAGGGGCTGCTTCTCCTCGCGCAGGCCGACGCCGGGCGGATCAATGCAAGCCCGAGGGAGACCGACATGGTCCCCATCATCCAACGCTGCATGGAGGACGCCGAGATCCTCGCGTCGAACATGGACATCGGGCTCGAGATGGACATCCCCGAGACGCTGCCTGCCGTCGCCGATCCAGGCCGGACCGAACAGGTGTTGCTGAACCTGCTCGATAACGCGGTGAAATATAACCGGCGGCATGGCTCCATCCGGCTGCGCGCCGGGCGGAGAAAGGATTCGGTTTTCGTCACCGTGGCGAACACCGGGAATCCGATCGCGCCTGAGAGGGTGCCGTGTATTTTCGACCGGTTCGCAAGGGGAGAGACCGACGAGTCTCGGTCGGGGCACGGCCTCGGGCGCCGAGTGGACGGAATTCGAGCTCCGGCTCGCGACCCCCGCCAGTCAGAAACCGGACGGCAGGATCACCCCGCTCCTCACGCCCCCGCCGGGCCGCGCACTGGCCGGAAATCCCGGTTGACACCCCGGCGGGCTGGATTAAGGTGCGCGCCCTTTTCCAGCGGCCTATGCCGCCGGCAAAGCAACAACATCAACCGCAGGAGGGCGCACAACGCCCGCCAGCACTGCAAACAATACATGGCTCAATACCGTTCAAAACGCTACCGCGCTGCCGCGGAAAAGCGCGATACCAAGAAGGTCTATCCTCTCACCGAAGCCGTCGCCAGTCTCAAGGCGATGCCGGCGACGAAGTTCGACCAGACCGTCACCCTCTCGTTCCGCCTCGGCGTGGACCCGAAGCAATCCGACCAGATGGTCCGCGGCACCTGCCCGCTCCCTCATGGCTCGGGCAAGAAAGTCCGCGTGCTCGTCTTTGCGGAAGGGGCCGCCGCGGAAGCCGCGAAGGCTGCCGGCGCGGAATTCGTCGGCTACAAGGACATGATCGAGAAGTGCGTCGGTGGCTTCCAGGATTTCGATGTCGCAGTCGCCACACCCGGCGCGATGGCCGAAGTGCGCAAGCTCGGCAAGGTCCTCGGACCCCGCGGCCTCATGCCGAACCCGAAGACCGGAACCGTCACCGAAGACACGGCAAAGGCCGTGCGCGAAGTGAAGGCGGGCCGTGTCGAGTTCAAGCTCGATAAGAACGCGAACATCGCGGTGCCCGTGGGCAAGTTCAGCTTTGACCCGAATCAACTCGTCGAGAATGGCACGGCGGTCATCGATGCCGTCATCAAGGCGCGCCCGGCGACTGCGAAGGGCCGCTTCGTTGACAATATCACCCTGAGCGCGACGATGACGCCCGGCGTCACCGTGGACGCCTCGCCATTCCTGAAACTCGCCTAACCGAGGACCCACACCATGCATCCTGCAAAAGCTTCTGTCGTCACAGACCTCAACAAGCGGCTCAATGATTCGCCGTTCATCTTCGTGGCCGATTATACCGGCCTCGATGTCATCCAGTTCTCCGAGCTGCGCACGCGTCTCGACAAGGCCGGCGCGCGCTGCCAGGTCGTAAAGAACAGCTACCTCCGTCTCGCGGTGAAGGGGGCCGGCCTGCCCGACCTCGGCGAACTCCGCGGCCAGAACGCCATCATCACCGGTGAAAAGGACGTCGCCGCTGCTGCGAAAGTGCTCAAGAACTTCGCGGCGGAATTCAAGAAGCCGACCCTCCGCACGGGCGTCGTCGATCGACTCATCGTGAGCGTCGAGCAGATTCAGGTCATCGCCGATCTTCCTTCGCGCGACGTCCTGCTCTCGCAACTCCTCGGCGTCCTCCAGGCGCCCGCGAGCAAGCTCGTCCGCCTGCTCAACGAGCCGGCCAGCCAGCTCGCCCGCGTCCTCCAGGCAAAGGCCGACAAGGGAGAATAATCCAACCTTCAAACCATTTAGAAAACCATGGCAACCACCGAACCCATCTCCGCCCTCCGGCTGCACGAGAAAGATACCGGCAGCGCGGACGTGCAAGTCGCCGTTTTGACCGAGCGCATCAATCACCTCACCGAGCACCTGAAGGCGCATGCGAAGGATCACTCCTCGCGTCGCGGCCTGCTCCAAATGGTCGCACGCCGCCGCGGGCTGCTTGATTACCTCAAGCGCACCGCGGCTCCGCGATACCAGGCGGCGCTCGATAAGCTGAATCTGCGCAAGTAGGTTCAAAACCAGTCCCTCATTTCGCCCCGGTCCTCGCACCGGGGCGAATGCTTTTACCCGGTCACACAAAAAAAGACAGCCCCGCCACCGCCGACACCGGGCGGAGGGTGAGCGGAGCAAACCAAAACATCGCCAGACGGCAAGCCGGGGCGCGGTTTCCGGTCTCAGACATTTAGCCACAGCTTCACGCTCTCGTTCTTAATCCTAATCTTATTCTTAATCTTAATCCCTTCCCGGCTTTCCGAGGTGCGAGGGGATTAAGATTAGGATTAAGAGTAAGATTCAGAGGAGAAGCTGGAACGGGTGGTTAAGTGGCACGGGCCAGGAGACGCGCACAGACGGCACGCCGGATGGCATTCCAAAAACAAATGAGCATCCATAATGTGACTGCCAATTCCGGCAGCACCCCCATCATCATCGAAACCGGCAAGCTCGCGAAGCTCGCCGACGGAGCCGTGACCGTGCGTTGCGGCGAAACCATCATCCTCGTCACCGCGGTCTCCGCGACGAAGATCAAAGAGGGCCAGGACTGGTTCCCGCTGAGCGTCGAGTACCGCGAAAAGGCGGCGGCGGTCGGCAGGTTCCCCGGCGGCTACTTCAAGCGCGAAGGCCGCCCCACGGAAAAGGAAGTCCTCACCGCGCGCATGACGGATCGTCCGCTGCGCCCGCTCTTCCCGAAGGGCTACCTCTACGACACGCAGATCGTCGGCACGCTCATGAGCGCGGACGGTCAGAACGACCCCGACATGCTCTCCATCAATGGAGCGAGCGCCGCACTCATGGTCTCCGACATCCCGTTCGCGGGCCCCGTCGGCGCCGTGCGCGTCGGCCGCATCGGCGGACAGTTCGTCGCGAATCCCACGCACGCGGAGCGCGCGGAGAGCGACCTCGACCTCGTCTATGTCGGCACGGAAAACGACGTGATCATGATCGAAGGCGCGGGCGGAGAGATTCCCGAGGCGGAATTCATCAAGGCCCTCGAATTCGGCCATGTCGAAGCGAAGAAGCTCTGCGCCGCGCAGCGCGAACTCGCCGCGAAGGTCAACAAGGCCAAGCGCGAGATGCCGCTCTTCACCGTGAAGGACGAGGTGATGGAAGTCGCCTACCAGGTTGCGGGCAGCCGCATCGAGGCCGCGCTCTATACCCCGAGCAAAGTCGCCCGCAGCAAGGCGGTGAACGCGCTCAAGGACGAAGTCGCCGCCGCCATCAAGGCGAAGTTCCCGGAGGCCACGCCCTTCGAGATCAGCCAGGCATTCGACTACCTGCAGAAGAAAGCCTTCCGCATCGCCATCCTCGATCGCCAGTCACGTTGCGACGGACGCGGCCTCGGCGACCTCCGCCAGATCAGTGCCGAGACCGGCCTGCTCCCGCGTTCGCACGGCAGCGCCCTTTTCGCCCGTGGCGAGACTCAGGCCCTCTGCCTCCTCACCCTCGCCACCACCGAGGAAGCGCAGGACATGGACGGCTACACCGGCGGTGAGACGAGCAAGAGCTTCATCCTCCACTACAACTTC
>JBEBGK010000774.1:0-2532 GCA_040081515.1 Chthoniobacteraceae bacterium | reverse complement strand
TCCGGTAGGTGCGCCCGCTCAGTGTCGTTTCCATTCCGAAATCACGTTTCTCACCGATGAACCGTCGCACACGTTCGAGCATGATCCGCCCGGCTTCAAATTGCGCCCGCACCGGCGCAAGCGGCGAAAGCCCGCGCGCGATCTCATCGGCATTGAGGAAATCAAGGAACGCGAGGTCGAGTTTGAGGAAATCTCGGACGAAAGTGGTCTTCCCCGCCCCGTTTGGCCCAGCGATGACATAAAGTGAGGGCATTCAGGCATTTGAGATTTCACGGACTGTTGGCGAATAGCGCCCAGGACAACTACGTTCTTGGGAGAGCGCAGCTGACCCACGGACCGCTCGATCGCAACGTGCGCCGCGTATTCGGGGCAATAGGGCAAAGTTGTTCATGTGGAGGTTGGCGTTATTCGTTATCCAAAAGCCTCCGGGATACATACTCTTGCGAACCGACCAGTTAACTCCGCAACCTCGAAGTCAGAGTCTTGAATCGCGCGTCGGAAACACCTCGCGACTTCTTGAATTGGAATTCCGCACCCTTTCTCGATTTCCGCGAAATCGACCACTCCCGACTCATAGATCTGGTCGTGATTCTCGTTGATCCATTTATGCACAAGTAGGTGGTACTCGGCTGGCAAAATAGGAACCGTTGCGACACTTGGCGCCGCGACAGGCGAAGCTGAAGAAGCAAGACCGGTAATTTGGTCCACGACATCAAAAAGTGAACTGAGCGATATCGGCGTAATGCCAATTACGGCCCCCATGTTCTCCAAGAACTGGACGAGATCTTCTTTTCTCGTAGCAGCCAACGCGTTCTTGCCCTTCAGCGGTCCAGGCAACGAAGTTGCATCGGCTCCGCCGGCCAGCAGAGGCGCTAGCGGTTTTCCTGCTCCCCATCGCGCTCCAAGTTCGAACAAAACGTACGGAGCCGAAGTGCTCGCGAGGGTCAGGATTCCGACGAGTACCTTGCATCCATACACCTCCTGGCGAAGTTGTTCATCGGTATCCGCACCACATGGCAACTTGAACCCTGGGACGCTCGTGCAACGGATACGATCATTGGATAAGTTGAAAGCCAATTGAAGAAGTCGGGCAACGGCTCCCGCGAGCTTTTCATCCTTGCTGCTATGGCTGACAAAGAAATCTAAGTTCATTTCCACTGCGTCAATCTTGGCTGGGGATTCGGCCACCCGTTGTTGTTCGAGGTAGTCGTAACCAGACTCCGTCAATCCCGTATAGGCGACCCCGTCGGCCTCACCCTGACCGTTCTCAACGACACTCCCTTCAAGATAGCCATGTTTAATCAGGTAAGCAGCGTGATGAACAATCTCCGGTTCAGAAAAGCCTGAAAGCTCTGGCCGAGGGGCATCACCCTCAGCGTTGACCAGTATCAGCTTCAAAAGCTCTTTGTTCCTTCGCATAGCCTACACATCCAGCCGCGCATTCAGCGCGTTGTCCTCGATGAATTGGCGGCGGGGCTCGACGATGTCGCCCATCAGGATCGTGAACATGCGGTCGGCCTGGACTGCGTTGTCCTCATTAAGGTCCACTTTCATCATCCGGCGTTTCTCCGGGTTCATCGTGGTCTCGAAGAGCT
Source organism: Chthoniobacteraceae bacterium (assembly GCA_040081515.1). Taxonomy (GTDB): domain Bacteria; phylum Verrucomicrobiota; class Verrucomicrobiia; order Chthoniobacterales; family Chthoniobacteraceae; genus SXWH01. The sequence goes on along the minus strand of JBEBGK010000774.1, from coordinate 937 downwards.
CCTTCGCGTTCATTTCGCCGAGGCCCTTGAAGCGGCTGATGGACATGCCGCGTTTGCCGACTTCGAGCACCTTGTTCAGGATTTCCGGGATCGTGAACAGCGGATGCTTCACGGCCTTTTCGCCCTCGCCTTCGCTGAGTTCGAAGATCGGCTGGTCGCTGTTGCTGTAGTGTTCGATCTTGAGGCCCTTCTTCGCGAGTTCGGCGATGAGTTTCTCGACAGCGGCGCTTTCGTACAGCTCGACGAGCCGCGCACGGCGCTGCGGGCCTTCGTCGCGCTTCTTCGATGCGGCGGCGGGCGCGGAGGCGGCTTCCCCCTCGACCACGGGCTCGGGCTCGGCTTCGAAGAGACTCAGGTCCGGGTTGTTTTCGTGGAAGGCGCGGAGGCTATCCTGATTCGGGAAATACTGCACGTGGTCCTCGTTGCCCTCGCGAATGCGGACGATGTATTGCGGGAGTGATCCGCTCGCGCTGCGGTTGAGCAGGAAGTCCTCAAAGTCACCGCCATGGCGGCGGATGGCGTCGCTGTAACGCGACAGACGATCGAGCAGCGTGAGCAGCTCCTTCAGCGCGGCGGCGGGCACTTCCTTGCCGTCGGCGAGGTTCTTCAGCTTCACCTCCTCGGCGCCGAGTTGGATGAGCATCTTGTTCAACGCGGCGTCGTCGTCCACGTACTGCTCCTTCTTCTTCCGCGTGATTTTGTAGAGCGGCGGGCAGGCGATGTAGATTTTGCCCTGCTTCACGAGCTCCGGCATCTGGCGGTAGAAAAAGGTGAGCAGCAGCGTGCGGATGTGCGAACCGTCCACGTCGGCATCGGTCATGATGATGATGCGGCCGTAGCGCAGCTTCTCCATCTTGAACGACCCCTCCTGGTCGCCATCGCCGATGCCCGTGCCGATGGCGGTGATGAGCGTCTGGATTTCGGTGTTCTGCAGCAC
>JBEBGK010000067.1:0-9731 GCA_040081515.1 Chthoniobacteraceae bacterium | reverse complement strand
GGACAGCACCTCCAACACCGACCCACCCATGAAAAGCAGGACCACAAAACGCAGAATCGTCGAAACCGCCGTCGGCGCAGCGCTCGGGGCGGCCATTGCCGGACCCGCCGGCGCGCTTGCTGGCGGACTCGCTGCCAGCAAGGCCGCTTCCAGCGTCGAGCACCTCGGGGAGGGCCGGAGGCCGCGGAAGCGATCCCCGCGCCGCGCGAAGGCCCCGGTGGTCCATGCACGGCTGAAGCGCATCCTTGTCCCCATCGATTTCTCGCCGCCGTCGCTCGATGCGGCGCGGTTTGCGGGAAAGTGGGCGGGCCGTTTCGGCGCCGAGCTATGACTGCTCCATGTTGTCGAACCAATCCACATGACCGCGGCATTCGGAGGCGAGCCCATCGTGCTCCCGGAGCGGCCGGCTGCGTTTTTCAGGGAGTTGAAGGCCAGCCTCGACAAGATCGCCCGGCGCGAATGCCGCGGCGTTGCGAGGGTGTCGGCGCACCTTCGCGAAGGAGTCGCGTATGACGAGATCGTCGTCGCCGCGCGGAAGCTGAAGGTGGACCTCATCGTCATTGCCACCCATGGCCGGAGCGGGCTCATGCGCGCGCTGATGGGCAGCACGGCCGAGCGGGTCGCACGGCATGCTCCGTGTCCCGTGCTCGTCGTGCCGCCGGGCGGGGGACGCGGGAGGTGAGGCGGGAAGCGTTTCGATTTGCCAACGCGCATCCGTGCCGCTATCCGGCGGTCCTTCTCACCCATCACCAAACCTGACCCATGGCCAAGAACGCATATCATCCCTCCATCGAAGGCGCGCAACACGGCGGCAAACCGCTCGAACAATTCCTCGACTATGCGAAGGCCGCCGGCGCGGCCGGTGCGCAGCCGAGCAACTACATGCTCACCGGCAGCAAGGGTGGCCTGAAGAAGGCGAAAGACATCCGCGACATCTTCGAGAGTCGCGGCATGCGTCTGGACGGCATCTCCGCGCACTGTCCGTTCTGGGTGCACACTTCGATCTGGACGGGGACCAAGAGCGGGAACCCGTTCATCCCGCCGGACGTGGCGAAGCTGCCCGCGGGGAAGATCGAGGAATGGCACGAGACCTATCTGTTGAAGCTGATGGATCTCGCCGCGGAACTCGGGGTGAAATCCATGCCGATGTTCTGGGGCGTGGCGTTCGGATGGGAACTGGCCTCGGGTTACCCATGGGGATTCTGGGCGGGCGCGGATTTCGATCTGCTGGCGAAAGGGAAGGAGCGTTTCGTGAAGAAGACGCAGAAGCTGCGCGACCACGCACGGAAGCGCGGCATCTACCTGTGCCATGAGATTCATCCCGGCACCGCGGCGATGTGCGCGGATGATTTCAACATGCTGGTCGATATCTGCGACGGCGATCCGTGCCTGGCCGTGAACGCCGATCCCTCGCATTGCTGGGAAGGAGAGAGCTGGGAGACGCGGTTCCTGAAGGTGGGCAGCCGCATCTACGCGGCACATGTGAAGAATTTCGTGATCCGCCCCGGCTTCCCGCTGCGCTCGATGCAGCCTCTCTGGCCGCGGCGGGCGATGCAGTTCACCGACCTCGGGAGCGGGGATCTGAACATGCAGCGTTACGCGGAGCTGCTGCTGCACGTGGGCTATCAGGATCGCTACTGCAAGCTGCACGGCACCGAGACGGCGCCGCTGGTCGTCGAGGCCGAGAGCGCGCACAAGGATCTGGATTTCGCCAGTGCGGACGGCATCCGCTATGTGAAGAACAACCTGTGCTGGCCGCAGGCGGCGGGAAGTTTCGAAGCCGGGATGGGCGCCTGAGCCGCTTCCCGGGAGCTTGAATCATCGCTTCGCCGGCGCGGTTTTCGCGGGCGGGGTGGTGGCCTTGTGCCAGATGCGCACGATGGCGGGCCATGCAAACCAGATCGCGCCGCCGACCGCGAGGAGGCCGATCATGTTGACGATGTTGTAGAACGCGTCGCTCCGGGCGCGGGGAGCGACCCGCAGCGCCGATCCGCATTCGGGGCATACGCGGGGCATGTCGGGGACGATTTCGATGTCGTCATTGTGGTACGCGAGGAGGCAGCCGGAATAATTGGGGCACTTGCAGATCACTGGGCGCATCGCATGCCGGTTTAGCCGTGAATTCACCGCGCTGCAAGCATCCGGCGGATCGTGTCCGCTCGGCAAATGCGCCCGCATGATCCATATCGCGGCATGCCCTCCGCACTGGCGATTGCAGCCCATCCCGACGATATCGAGTTTGTCATGGCAGGGACGCTCCTGCAGCTCCGCGAAAAAGGGTGGGATATCCACTACTGCAATCTCTCCACCGGCAACATGGGCAGCTCCGTGATGAGCGCTGCGCGCACGGCGAAGGTCCGGGAGAAGGAGGCGCGGATGGCGGCCCGCAAGATGGGCGCGAAGTGGTATCCGCCGATTGGCGATGATCTGCAGATCTTTTACAACGAGCCGAACATCCGCCGTGTCTGCGCAGTGGTGCGCGAGGCGCGGCCCGCAGTGGTGCTCACCCACGCGCTTCAGGATTACATGGAGGACCACATGATCACCGCGCGCCTGGCGGTGACGGCGGCGTTTGCGAGGGGGATTCCGAATTACCGTTCGCTTCCGCGGCGGAAGCCCGGGCTCGATCCGTGCGTGATTTACCATGCGATGCCACACGGCCAGCGCACGCCGACACGGCGCCGGGTGATCCCGGAAGGGTTCGTGGATACGACCGGCGTGCATTCGCTCAAGCGCTCCGCACTGGCCTGCCACGCTTCGCAGAAGGAGTGGCTCGACAGGACGCAGGGCATGGACAGCTACCTGAAGACGATGGACAGCTTCTCGCTGGCGCTCGGCAAACAGACGCGGCGGTTCCGCCACGCGGAGGGGTGGACGAGGCACCTGCATTTCGGCTTCGGCGAGGAGGACGACGATCCCCTGCGTGAGGTGCTCGGGTCGGGGTACCTCGTGAACCGCGCCTACGTCCGCGATTGCGAGCGGGGCAGCCCTATTTGATGAAGCGGACTGCGCCAAAGGAATGCCCGGTCTGCGGGGAGGATGTCCCGCCCCGTGCGCTCGCCTGCCCCGAGTGCGGCGCCTGTCACGAAACGGGCTGGCGCGAGGGCTCCGCCGTTTATGACGGTCTGGATCTGCCCGGGGACGATGAGGAGGAAGAAGGCGCGCGGGACCGAGCCAGGCCGGCGGGCTCCATCCGGCCGTTCTGGCGGGTGGTCGCGATCGTGGCGCTGCTGGCGTCCTTTTGGTGGCTGTGGCACTGGCTGTTCGTGCTGGGCCGCGCTCCGTGGCATTGAGGCGCGACGGAATTTCCGACGCAATGCTTGCCCAAACCGCCCGCGCATATTACGACTCCGGCACAAATGAAGAAAATCGAGGCAATCATCAAGCCATTCAAACTTGAGGACGTAAAAGAAGCGCTCAGCGAGATCGGCGTGGAGGGCATGACGGTCACCGAGGTCAAGGGCTTCGGCCGGCAGAAAGGGCACACTGAGATCTATCGCGGCAGCGAATATACGGTGGACTTCCTGCCGAAGGTGAAATTCGACCTCGTGCTGCCGGATGACCGCGTCGATCAGGCCGTCCAAGTCATCGTGAAGGCGGCGAAGACCGGCAAGATCGGAGACGGAAAAATCTTCATTCTTCCCATCGAGGAAGCGATTCGGATCCGGACCGAGGAGCGCGGAGACAAGGCGGTCTAGCCCGCATTTTTCACCGGCAGCGTGCGCCCTTGCAAGGCGGCGCGCTTTTCACCGTCGATGGACTTTTTTCTCACGGCCATCATCCTCGGGCTGATCGAAGGCATCACGGAATTCATTCCCGTGTCCTCGACCGGGCATCTGCTGATCGCGGAGCATTTCCTGAAGCTGGAGCATCCGTTTTTTCACAGCGAGGTTTTCAATGCGGGAATCCAGGTCGGCGCAGTGCTTGCGGCACTGCCGCTCTTCAAGTCGAGGCTTGCGACCCTCTCGAGGTGGCGGGAGCCGGAGGCCCGGGGTTATTTTGTAAAGCTCGGGGTGTCTTTCGCGATCACCGTCGCCGGGGTGCTCATCATGAAGAAGGCAGGCCTCCGCCTGCCGCATACCGTTTACCCGGTGATGATCGCGCTCGCAGTCACCGGCCTTCTCTTTTTTGCGGTGGAGCGCTGGATTCGCGGGAGGCCGATGACGGACGAGGTGACATGGACGATCGCGATCGTGGTGGGTGCGGCGCAGTTGCTTGCGGTGGCGTTTCCGGGGACATCGCGTTCCGGCGCAACCATCATTCTCGCCCTGGCGCTCGGGATGGGACGAGCGGCTGCGACGGAGTATTCCTTCCTGCTCGGCGTCCCGACGCTCTGCGCTGCCGGGGCGAAGACGATGATGGATGCGCTAAAGACCGGGGAGTCGATCCTCTGGGCTCCCCTGGCGGTGGCCGCGATCGTTGCGGCGGCGTCCTCCTTTCTCGCGGTGCGATGGTTGCTGGGCTATGTGCGGACGCACACGTTTGTGGGCTTTGGCTGGTACCGCCTCGGGCTCGCCGCCGTGCTGCTGGTGCTTGTGAAGGCGGGTCTCGGTTGACGATTCACCGGCGTCTGACTCATGCGGTTTCCTCTCGTGATTGCCCTGCTGATGCTCTCCGGAGGGGCGGCTTTCGGCGCGGATCTGGCGGCGACTTTGGTCGCGGATGGATTTGATCTCCCCGTGGGAAAACCGAATGGCGAGGGGTACTACCGTTCGCGTGGATACCGGGCCAACGGACATCTCGGAGAGGACTGGAACGGAAAGCGCGGCGGGGACTCGGACCTCGGCGCGCCGGTTTACACGATCGCACACGGGATCGTGGTGCTCGCGCAGAATTTCGGACACGGCTGGGGTAACGTGCTGATCGTGCGCCACGTTTACGAGGAGCAGGGAGAGTTGCGGCAGGTGGATTCCCTCTACGCGCATCTCGATCGCATCCTGGTGCGCCACGGCCAGACGCTCCGGCGCGGGCATCTGATTGGAACGATCGGGACCGCGGGTGGTCTGTACGAGGCGCACCTGCATTTCGAGTTGCGGAAGGATCCGCGGGTCGGGATGGCGAGACACCGGTTTCCGCAGGATGACCGGGTTTACTGGAGCCCGATGGAGTTCATCTCCGCGAGGCGAAGATTGAGGCCGGGCATCAGCGTGGCCGCGGTGCGGATGAACACCTTCGTGGAATTTGATCCGGCCGCGGCGGGCGAGAAGGAGAGCCCGAAGGGGTTCAGGCTGCCGTCAAAAAATGCCGGCGCGAGGTGAGCGGCTACGCGGGCTGCAGGACGGCCAGGACCTCGATCTCCGCGGTCTGGGGGAACATGTCGAACGGTGTGACTGATGTGAGCCGGTAGCGACTGCCCAGGCTCGCGAGGTCGCGCGCCAGCGTCGCCGGGTTGCAGGAGACGTAAAGGATCTCGGACGGCGCGGTGGCGATGAGCAGTTCGAGGACGCGCGGGGTGATTCCGGTGGCGGGCGGATCAAGAACCACCGTGGTGCGGGTCATGTCGTGCGCCGCAAGGATCTCGCCGATCCGTTCGCCGACATCCCCTGCGATGTATCGTTCGTTTGCCGCTGCGCGCCGTCCTGCCAGGGCGACGGCGTGCTCATTTTCCTCGATGCCTACGACCTGCTCGAAAAGCGGCGCGAGGCGATGCGCGAAAAATCCCGCGCCGGAATACGCATCGATGAGCAGGGATTGTCCGCGCCGGGCCGTCTTTTCGACGGCGTCGAGCAACGCTGCGGCCACCGCGTCGTTCGTCTGCTCGAAGAACTCCCCGCGTTCGCCTGCGAGCAGCGTGTAATCGCCATCCCTCGGGGATTTGCGGCGAAGGGAGTGGAGCGCATCGTTCACGGCGGGCTGGGCGATGGCGCAACGGGTGATGGGGACAAGCTCGTGCGAGCGATGCGCAAAGAACCCGGCCTGCCCCATGTGGACATGGACGCGGATGCGGTTCCGGTATTCGTACTGCGCGGGCGAGGGGACGATCGGGTGAATCGGCACCTCGGCGATTTTTCCCACGCGGCGGAGCGTCTGTTCCACCTGTCGCTGCTTCAGCTCGAGCTGCCGCGGATACGCGAGGTGCTGGTAGGCGCAGCCGCCGCAGCGGGTGAAATACGGGCAGGCGGGCTCGACCCGGTCCGGCGACGGAGTGAGAATCTCGACCAGCTCGCCTTGCGCGAACTTGCGGCGATCCTTTGCGAGGCGGACGCGCACCTTGTCACCGGGCGCGGTGAAAGGGACGAAGCAGACCTTGCCCTCGTGGCGTGCGACTCCCGCACCGCCAAATGCAACGTCAGTGATGTCGAGATCGACGGTGTGTGCCATTGGAAAAAAGAAAGGCTTCCGCCGCGCGGACGGAAGCCTTTCTGGAAAAGCGGATGCTTCGTCTAGTAGCCGATGCTATTAGCGCAGTACGGTTTCCGGCTCTGGAACCCAAGCTCCGGCGGGAACTCCTCGAAGCCGCCGTGGATCCACGGAATGTTCGAGCGGTACGGCGGACGGAAGGACCGGCGGTAGGTCGGGAACGGGAAGGTGACGAGTTCGACGACACCGGTGGCACCCCGGTAAAGGAAGCGGCTCAGTCCCTTCACGAGCCCGTAGGTCGCAGCCGCGGAGTTTCCCTCGATATCATTCACCTGCGACATCGTCACCGGCACTTCGGAGAATCCCGTGAGCAGGTTCGCCCATGCGCGTCCAAATTTCCGGGTCGGCCCCTGATCGTTCATCGGAGGATCCTGGATGTCGGCCATTGCGGTTCCGGCCACGAGGGCGGTGGTGATGCAGAGGAGGAGGCGTTTCATGTTTTCAAGATCAACCAGCTTTCGTACCGCATTGCAAACGCGATTTTCCTAAAACCAGCGGCGGATGAGATCCCACAGGTAGGCCCCGAAGTAGATCCAGAGGAGCAAATAGGCCCACGATGCGACGCCGAGGACGTAGCCGATGATAACCATCACGCCGTCGCGGCAGAGCATCCCCACGACCAGGAAGATGATCGACAGGGCGGGCGGCGCATTGGTGAGTGGAATCGGCAGTGGCAGCGCGAGGAAAAGGCCGCCGGAGACGATGCCGAACCCGATCAGGCTGGTCATCACCGGGCCCTTCACGAGGAATTTCAGCCGGGGCTTCATGTACACCTCGAGCCGCTGCATGAGCTTCGCGGCGAAAGGCACCACCTTCTCGAGGGTCGCAAATTCGAGTTTCGTCTTGAGGACGATCTGCGGCAGCCGCGGTCGGCGCCGGATCATGAACGCAACACCGATGAGACAGATCGCGATGCCAAAGGGGACGGACAGCCCGGGGATGGTCGGAATCGGAAATGGCGCCGCGAGGAAGAGGACGAGCAGCGCATAGCCGCGCTCTTTGAGGTGAGTCTCGATCTGGGCGAGCGACATCGCCTGATGGTTCGCGGCTTCGAGGAGGCTCGTCAGGTCGGCGCTGATCGGCTCCATCACCTCCTCCGCAGGGGTGGGGTGTTGAATTTCCGGCGTCGTGTTCATGCCTGGTCAGGCTCCTCTTTCGGGACTGTGACCGGAGACCGCCAGCTCCACCATGCGCCGAGCCCGAACAGCACCACGGCCAGCACCCACGGGATGTAATGAATCGTCGCGTTGGCAAACGGCCCGGCTGCCGCCAGCAGCGTGTTGAGTTCCGCGACCGGCATTCCCACGGTTGCGTTGACGCCGAGCCACCGGAGCACCTGCGGATCCTTGAAAACGATTTCGCCCGCGACGTGGCCGAGCACGCCGCCGCCGAGCCAGATGATCCAGCGGTAGTGGCTCATGAGGCGGGAAATCAGCGCGCTGCCCCAGACCACGAGCGGGATCGACAGGAGCAGGCCGAAGATGACCAGCGACATCTCGCCATGCGGCGAATCGCTGCCTTCCTTGGCGATGCCGGCGATCGCGATCACATTGTCGAGGCTCATGATCACATCTGCGACGACGATGATCCGGATGGCGTGCCAGAGCGATCCCGCCGTGTGCTTCTTCGCGTGCTCGGGGTGCCCGGCCGCGTCCAGCGCATCCTCCTGCGGGCGGACGAGTTTCCACGCGACCCACAGGAGGGCGAGCCCCGCGATGAGCTGGATGATGGGGATGCGCGTGAGCCACGTCACGATGAAGACGAACAACACGCGCAGTCCGACCGCGCCGCCGGCGCCGAAGATCCGCCCCCAGAACTGCTCCTTCGCCGGCAGGGCGCGCGTCGCGAGCGCGATCACGAGAGCGTTGTCTCCAGCCAGCACGAGATCGGTGAGAACGATCTTCACCAGCTTCGTGAGCATTTCCGGTTCGAGCAAATTCATGCGTGTGGATTCTGGCAATGCCCGTGGCGGTGGTCCGCTTGGGAAGCCGGAGCAACTCCGGACGATTGCCCGCGGACAGTTCCGCGCATCAACCGGGAAAGCAAGCGCCGTGCGCCACGCACCGCGCCGCTACGCGAAGTCGTAAATCGTCGCACGCGCGCAGTTCGTCTTGAACACCTTCTCGACGAAATCGAGGTGCAGGGGATGCACCTGGTAGTCGTCCTGCTGCTGCTTGGTGTCGAAGATGAGATTGAGCGCGACCTGGTAGCTTTGGTCCACCACCGGGCGGTGGCTGGGCACCATCCGGCCCACGTGGAAGCTGCGGATGCCGGGAATCGGGCGGAGATATTTCTCCGCGCCCGCGATGAGTTCATCGGCCGCCGAGGGTCGCTCGGGCTTGGTCCAGAAAATGACAACGTGGCTGAACATGGTGAGTTTTGCTTAGAGGATGACGGGCTCGATTGGCAAGCCGCCATCTCCTCAGGGGATCGGATTGCGCGTGAAGAGGCCGTTCACCGTGCGGAGGATGCCGCGCGCATTCGCATTGCGCAGGGCCTCCGGCAGCGTGGCCCCGGGGAAATTCTGCCAGCACAACGGCCGCACCCAGCGCAGGATCGCCGCCGTTCCCACGCTCGTGAACCGGGCGTCCGTCGTGGCGGGATAAGGTCCGCCATGCTGCATCGAAGGGCACACCTCGACGCCCGTCGGGTATCCATTGAGCAGCAACCGTCCCGCCTTGCGTTCCAGGATGTGAAAGAGGTCCGCAAATGCCGGGGCTTCCTCCGCCGTCGCGTGAACGGTCGCCGTGAGCTGTCCGGCCAGGCTGCGCGCGGCCGCCTCGAGTTCGCTCACGCTCCGGGCCGCGACGAGCAGAATGAACGGGCCGAACACCTCCTCCTGCAGTTCCCGGTGCAGGAGAAAATTCTCCACGTCCGTCGCGAACACGACCGCCTCGCCCTGCGTGCTTTCCGGGTCCACGTCGGCATCCGACTCGGCGAGCACGACGACCCCTTTCAGCTCCCGCAACCGGTCCAGCGAGGAATAGAATGTGTCGCAGATGCCGCTGTGCAGCATCGTGGCCGGTTTCACGCCGCCCACCTGCACGCGCAGCTCCGCCGCGAACTTCTCGAAGTCCGGGCCGCCGAGCGCGAAGACGATCCCCGGCTTTGTGCAGAACTGCCCGACGCCCATGGTGAATGAGTTCTTCAAACCCTGCGCGATCGCCTCCCCGCGCTCCTTCACGGCGCCCGGCAGGAGGAAGACCGGATTCAGGCTGCTCATCTCCGCAAACACGGGAATCGGCTCCGGCCTCGTCGCCGCCGCATCGAAGAGCGCGCGGCCCGCCTGTTGCGAACCGGTGAAGCCGAGCGCTCGCGTGAGCGGATGGCGGACGAGATCCTGCGCAGCCGGCGAACCTGTTCCCTGAAGC
>JBEBGK010000773.1:0-2537 GCA_040081515.1 Chthoniobacteraceae bacterium | reverse complement strand
GCATCTGAACCTCACGCCGCCGCACTACACCGAGGGGCAGCCGGTGAAGCTCATCATCGAGAGCGAGACGCCGCTCGGCTACAAGGCGATCATCAATCACGCGCACACCGGCCTGCTCTACCGCGCGGAACTCGCCGGCGCCCTCTCCGTCGGGCAGACGCTCGATGGCTTCATCCGCACCGTGCGCCCCGACGGGAAGATCGACCTGGGCCTGGACCCCGCGGGTCACCGGCGCCTCGCACCGCTTTCGGAGCAGATCCTCGCGGCGTTGAAGGCGGCCGGGGGGCGCCTGCCTTTCCACGACGGCAGCACGCCGGAGGAGATCCGCGCCGCGCTCGGCATGAGCAAGAAGGCCTTCAAGCAGGCCATCGGCGTGCTCTACCGCGAGCGGCGGATCGTCATCGAGCCCGGGGGCATCCGCGCCGCCTGACCGCCGGCGTCCGGCGCGCTCCACCATCCGCCTGCTTTGCGCTTGCGGCTGTTCGTGGCCGCATGCATTGAGTCGCGCGGAAATGGACACCACCATCGAGCGCCTCGGGCGTTGTGAATTCGAGTCGCCGCTCCGACATTCAGGCGGCCTGGACGTGAACTTCAAATCGGATGAAGCGCGCGTGCTGATCGATCACCGGATCGGACCGGGGAAGGCTCCGCACCCGGAGATGAGCCTGGAGATCGCGGGGCCGCGGGAGAGGATCTTTTTCAATCCGCCGAAAACCACTGCGGCGATCGTGACCTGTGGCGGGCTGTGTCCCGGGCTCAACGACATCATCCGCGGCATCGTGACGCAGTGCCACTATCGCTACGGTGTCACCAAGACGCTCGGCTTTCGCTACGGATACGAGGGCCTGGTGCAGGAATACGGGCACACGCCGATGACGATGCGGCCCGAGTCCGTCGCGCAGATCCATAATTTCGGCGGCACGATCCTCGGCAGTTCACGCGGCCCGCAGGGCATCGGGAAGATGGTGAACACGCTCGAGGACATGCAGATCGACATCCTGTTCGTCGTCGGCGGCGACGGGACGCTGAAGGGCGCGGCGGAGATCGCCGCGGAGGTCAGACGGCGCGGGCTGAAAAAGGCGATCGTGGGCATCCCGAAGACGATCGACAACGACATCCTCTTCCTCGACAAGTCATTCGGATTCGAGACGGCGTTCGCAGTGGCCGTGCAGGCGGTGAAATGCGCATTCGTCGAGGCGCAGGGAAGTGTGAACGGCGTCGGACTGATCAAGCTCATGGGGCGGGACTCCGGCTTCATCGCCTGCTATGCGGCCCTCGCCGGCGGGAACGTGGATTTCGTCCTGATCCCCGAGGTGCCCTTCGCGCTCGAAGGCCCGGGCGGCCTGCTCGAGCAGCTCCGGTACCGCCTCTCAAAACGCAAGAGCGCGGTGATCGTGGTCGCCGAGGGTGCCGGCCAGGATCTCATTCACGCCGATGGTGGCGCGGACGCCAGCGGCAACAAGAAGCTCGGGGACATCGGCATCTTTCTGAAGGACCGGATCACGGCGTTCTTCAAGGAGCGGAAACTCGCCGCCACGCTGAAATACATCGATCCCAGCTACATGATCCGCAGCGTGCCCGCCAATGCGGCGGACAATTTCTACTGCTCGCAACTCGCCCAGCACGCCGTGCATGCCGCGATGGCGGGAAAGACGAGCATGCTCGTGGGCCGGTGGCACGGCGCCTTTGTGCATCTGCCCGTCTGGATGGCGACCCAGGGCCGCGCAAAGGTGGACCCGACGCGCGATCTGTGGCACGCTGTGCTCGACAGCACCGGCCAGCCTTCAATGCCGCGATGAGCCCACCGTCGCAATTCCCCCGGGCACAAACGTCCATCTTCCCCGCGATGAATCACGAGGTATGCAGCACCCCATGCGGAAGACTTTGCTGACCCTCGGGCGGACGCTGCTCGTCGCGTACGTCGTGATCCTGCTGCTCGTCGCCGGATACCAGAACAGGATCCTCTACCAGCCGCGCCGGGGACCGGAGGACGCATTCGTCGCGGCCGCCGGCAGGAAGGGTATCCAGCCGTGGCGCGACACGCAGGGACGGGTGATTGGCTGGCATCGCCCCAATCCGCGCGCCGCAAACCGAATCGTGGTCTTTCACGGAAACGCCGGCTGCGCACTCGATCGCGACTACTACATCGATGCGTTCCAGTCGCTGGGCGGCGGCGCGGACTGGGAGGTGTGGATCTTCGAATATCCGGGCTACGGTCCCCGCCCCGGATCGCCGGGCCGGGGCGCATTCATCCCCTCAGGCCGCGCTGCGCGGCAGGACCTTCCCGCGACCGACTCGCGGCCGCTCTTTCTCCTCGGCGAAAGCATCGGGAGCGGCCCCGCGTGCACGCTCGCGGCGGAGATGCCGGATCGCATTGCCGGCCTCGCACTCGTAGTCCCCATCGCACGGCTGCAGGAAGTCGCGCAGCAGAAAATCCCATGGCTCCCGATGGGTCTTCTCCTGCGGGACAAGTTCGACAACATCGCGGCGCTCGGCGCATACCACGGGCGCGTGGCAGTCGTGGTCGCGGATTCGGA
>JBEBGK010000066.1:0-9748 GCA_040081515.1 Chthoniobacteraceae bacterium | reverse complement strand
ATACTTAGATGAACGCGAGCCAGGCCGGTTGTTGTTGCTGTTGTTTGCGGAGCCGATCAAACTCCCGAGAGAACCAGTCGCCGAGCGCGCCGCCGCAGTGCAGCGCCCACAGTGCGCGGAGTTGTCGCGTGTCATCCGGATTCTCCAGGAGGATCTTTTCCAATGAGGCGATTCCCTCCGCCTTGATTCCGCGTTCCTGCAGGATCCGCCGTGCGTGGCGGACGAACCAGTCGTTCGCGTGCAATTGGTACTGCACGAGTTCCGCTTCCGTCGCGCGGGCGAGGTCCACTTTCGCCGGCTTCGCCGCGTCGGTCGTGATCCGGTAGATCCGCCCGTTGCTGCGGTCGGTGAATGCGCGCTGCTGGTGGCAGGGGACCTTGTCGTACCAGTCGCTGACGAAGACGGATCCGTCCGGCCCGTACTGCGGCGAGAGTCCCCGGAACCATTTGTCGCCGCTCTCGATGAAATCCACGTTGCGCTCGCTGTTGAATCCCGAGCCCGAGCGGACGACCCGCTCGTTGCGCTGCCGGTTCATGTGGATGTCGTGGAAGAAAAGCGTGTCGCGCCATTCGCGCGGGAAGAGGTCGCCGAGATAGACCATCATGCCGCAATAGCCGGCCTTCTCGTAGCGGCCCCATGCGATCGTCTTGATGTCCTCGTAAGTGTGCGTGTCCGCGTGCGGGCCGGCCTGCCGCTGATAGCGCGCGCCCTGGATCGCGTGCCACATGTGAGGGATGACGCATGCGGCGAAGAACGCCTCGCCGTGATCGTTCCAGTCGATTCCCCACTGGTTGCTCCCGCCCTCTGCCCAGCGCTCGAAGACCTTCCTCTGCGGATGATAGCGCCACACGGCGGCATTGATCGCGACGCGCCCGGCCTGCGGTGTGCCGGGCTTGCCGACGTTTGAGAGGGTAAAGACGCCGTGCGTCCCGTAGAGCCAGCCGTCCGGGCCCCAGATAAAATCGTTCAACGTTTCGTGCGTGTCCTCGGATGCCCAGCCGTCGAGCAGCACCTTGGGGTCGGCATCGGGTTTGTCGTCGCCATTTTTGTCGGGAAAAAAAAGGAGGTTTGGCGGCGCCCCGATCCACACACCGCCGAAGCCGACGGCGATGCCGCTCGAGAAGGTGAGCTTGTCGTAGAAGACGGTGCGTTTGTCCGCCCGCCCGTCGCCATCGGTGTCCTCGAAGATGAGGATGCTGTCCTTCGGCTCGCCGGGGCACACGGGATAGTTCGTGTTCGTGACGACCCAGAGCCGCCCGCGATCATCCTGCGAGTAGGCGATGGGCTGCACCACGTCCGGTTCGCCGGTGACGACCTGCACTTTGAATCCCGGCGGGAGCTTGAACGACTTCGCCGTTTCCTCCGGCGTGAGGGAAGGTGTCGTCGCGACAGGACGGCCCTTGTCATCGAGCGGATTCGGTCGTGGTGGTTTGCCGCCGGGCGGGGCTGCGGCGATAGCCGCGCCGGCGAGTGCGAGCAGGCAGGTGACGATGCGCATCGGGGAGGCGGTGGCTGGGATCGCGTGGAGTTCCGTTGCCCTGGCCGGCGTCGGGCTCAGGCGTCGATGAGATTGCCGATACGCTCCGCGAGATCGAAGTCCAGTTCCGTCAGGCCGCCCTTGCTGTGCGTGGAGAGGATGACGCGCACCTTGTTGTATCGGATGTCCATGTCGGGATGGTGCTCCATCTCCTCGGCGAGTTCGGCCACTCCGTTCACGAAATCGATCGCCTGCGAGAAGTCATCGAACTCGACGGTGCGCTCGATGGTCTTTCCCTCCAGTTCCCATTCCGGAAGTTCCTTGAGGGCGGCCTTGATTGCTTTGGAGTCGAGCACTTGTGACATGGGATGAGATGGGATTGCTGGCGGAGATAGCAGGCTGCATCACAGGCGCAACGGGATTTTCCAGACGGACGCTCAGGCCTTCACGTATCGCTGCCCCGGCAGCGGCTTCGCGAGGCGCTTCATCTCGAGCATCACGAGCGTGCTGCGCACCTTCTGCGCCGGGAGACGGGTCGCGGCGGCAAGTTCGTCCAGCGACATTTCCCCGACCTCCAGCGCGTTGACGATCAGCGATTCCTCCTGCGAGAGCTTCGCGGGGGAACGCGGAACATCGTCCGCCCGGCCGGGCTCGCTGCGCGCCGTTCCACCCTGCGGACGTGCCGGGAAAAGGGAGCCCAGTTCATCGAGGATGTCCTCGGCAGAGGTCACCAGCCGCGCGCCCTGCTGGATGAGCCTGTTCGATCCCGCGCTGCTCGGGCGATCGATCGGGCCCGGGACTGCGAAAACAGTGCGGCCCTGCTCGATTGCCTGATCGGCGGTGATGAGCGCGCCGCTGTTCAGCCCCGCCTCCACCACGAGGAGGCCGCGGCTCCAGCCGGCGACGATGCGGTTTCGATACGGAAACGTCTGCCGGTCGGCGGGCCGTTCCATCGGGTATTCGCTGATCACCGCCCCGGATGAGGCAATCTTCTCCGCAAGGCCGCGATTCTCCGGCGGGTAGAGGTTCAGCAATCCGCTTCCGATGACGGCGATTGTCCGGCCTTTCGCCGCGAGCGCGCCCTGATGCGCGGCCGAGTCGATTCCGCGCGCGAGTCCGCTCACCACGGTGTAGCCGGCGTAGGCGAGCTGATACGCGAGTTTCTTCGCGGTCTCGATGCCATAGTGGGTCGTGTTCCGCGAACCGACGATGCTGACGGCGTGCGTGTCCTCGGGACGGATGTCGCCCCACACGTAGAGCACGATGGGCGGGTTGTGGATGGTCCGGAGCGCCGCGGGATACTCGGGAGAGGTGGACGAGATCACCCGGGCGCCGAAGTCGGCAATCCGCTTCAACTCGGCGGCGAGATCCACGTGCGATTCCCACGATGCGAGCGCATCCGCGGTCTCCTGTCCGATGCCTTGGACCGCGCGCAGCGCCGCCCTGCCTGCGGCGAGGATGCGTTGCGGGGTCTCGAATTTTTCGAGCAGACCGCGCAGCCGCACCGGGCCCATCCCGGGCACCATGTTCAGGGCGATGGAGGCTTCCGTCTCGGTCACTGCCACGACGCTAGGGCGCGGTCAGCGGCGTGTAAAGCAACGCGGAGGCCGCGGAGCGCGGCTACAACGAGAGGAAATTCTTCAGCAGTTTCTTTCCTTCGAGCGTGAGGATGCTCTCCGGGTGGAATTGCACGCCGTGAATGGGAAACTCGCGGTGGCGCAGGCCCATGACTTCCTGCTCCTCGGTCCACGCGGTGATTTCGAGAATGGCGGGGAACGTCTCCCTTTTCACCAGCAGCGAGTGGTAGCGCGTCGCCTCGAAGGGCGAGGGGAGTCCGGCGAACACGCCCGTGCCCTTGTGGTGAATGAGCGAGGTCTTGCCGTGCATGAGACGGCCGGCGCGCACGACTTCGCCGCCGTACACGTGGCCGATGCTCTGGTGTCCGAGGCACACGCCGAGCAGGGGAATCGTCGGGCCGAAGCGGCGGATTACTTCGCACGAAATGCCTGCTTCCTTCGGCGTGCACGGCCCGGGCGAAATGCAGATCCACGACGGCTTCAGCGCGGCGATTTCATCGGACGTGATTTCGTCATTCCGCTTCACGAGCGGCTCCGCGCCGAGTTCGCCGAAGTACTGGACGAGGTTGTACGTGAAGGAGTCGTAGTTATCGATCACTAGGAGCATGGCGGGTCAGTGCGGTTCAGCCTTCCGGGTCGGCGAGGATCGCGCGCAGCCGTTCCGCGAGTGCCGCGGGGAAGCGCGGCAGCCAGCTCTCATCCACGAGCCCGACGCTGGCGAGGTCGCGCAAGTGCATCCGATCCTTGTCACGGAAGGAGGTCAGTTTCATGCGCAGCAAATCCTCGAGCGGGATCAGCTCAAAGCCTTCGGCGTGCTCGGTGCGCGCGAGTTCGGGCGTGGGCTCGATGGCGTCGGGCACCGCGCGCTCTCCGGCCCATAGGATGTGGATGGCTTCGCGGACTTTCGCATCCGGCGAATCGAGGAATACATCCATCGCGCCGGCTTTTCCGAGGGAGGCGACGCGGCGATGGACAAATCCCGCCGCTTCCAGCGCGGACTGCGCCCGGGAGAGGTCGGAGCGGCGCAGCAGGATGTCCACGTCGCGCGTGTTCCGCACAGCGGCGGTGTCCGCGCGGGAGACCCACGCCGCGACGGCATTGCCGCCCACGACTGCATAGGGGATGCCCGCTCCTGAGAGCGCGGCGGCTGCGCGTTCGAGGCGTTGGCGGACTTGTTCGATGCCTTGTTTCATGCGGTGCCAGGAGACAGGTGTCAGCGTCGGTGCTGTCATGTCGGGGAAAGTGTCACAATGCGTGATGGCCGCCAATCTTTCATGCCTCGCCCTTCGCCCGTGCGATTGCCGCCATCATGCCCATCGCCTTGCTGACGGTCTCCTGATATTCGCCCTCGGGCGTGCTGTCGGCGACGACGCCTGCGCCGGCTTGCACGTGGGCCTTGCCGTCCTTGAGCACGACGGTGCGGAGCGCGATGCACGAGTCGCTGTTGCCGTCGAAGCCGAAGTAGCCGACGGCGCCGGCATAGACGCCACGCTTGGATTTTTCCAACTCCGCGATCACTTGCATGGCGCGCACCTTCGGCGAGCCGCTGACGGTGCCCGCCGGGAAAGTGGCGCGCATCACGTCATAGGCGGAGCGGTCGGGGCGCAGGCGGCCCTCGACGTTGCTGACGATGTGCATGACGTGCGAGTAGCGCTCGATGATCATGAAGTCGTTCACTTTCACGCTGCCGAATTCGCTGGCGCGCCCCACGTCGTTCCGCGCGAGATCCACGAGCATGAGGTGCTCGGCGCGTTCCTTCGGGTCGGCGAGGAGATCGGCGGCATTCGCATCGTCCTCCGCGGGTGTTGCGCCCCGCTTGCGGGTGCCGGCGATGGGGCGGATTTCGATTTTGCCATTCACCGCGCGGACGTGGACCTCGGGGCTGCTGCCGACGAAGCTGAACGCGCCGCGTCCGTGCGCCGCCGGGAATTTCATGCAGAACATGTAGGGCGACGGGTTCACGAATCGCAGCGCGCGGTAGAGCGTGAGCGGGTCGCCGGTGTAGTCGGTGGTGAAGCGCTGCGAGGGCACGACCTGGAAGATGTCGCCGGCATGGATGTATTCGTGCGCCTTGCGGACCATTGCGTGGAATTCCTCGCGCGTCGTGTTGCTCACCGCCTCGGCGGGCGGCGGCGGGGGCGTGATGGGGAATGGCGGGAGCTGGTTCGGCTTGGCGAGCTTTGCCGCGATGTCGGAGATCGTTTTCGTGGCGCGGGCATAGGCGGCGTCGGGGTCGCCCTCCACGAGCGCATTGGCGACGATGCGCAGCCGGCGCTTGAGGTGGTCGAAGATCAGCACGGTCTCCGCGAGCACGAAGAGACTTTCCGGCAGGCCGAGCTGATCGGCCTTCGCGGCCGGCACGGTGGGCTCGAAAAAGCGCACGATGTCGTAGCCGAGGAAGCCCACGGCACCGCCGGAGAAGCGCGTGCGGAATTCCGGCGGCTCGTCCGGCAGCGGGACGTAGCGGAAGCGCGCCATGAACTTTTCCAAATCGTCGAGCGGGTCCTTTTCCGACTGAAACTCACGCGTCGCGCCATCCTCGGTGATGCGCACGGTGCGCCCGCTGCTCTCCATCACGACGCGCGGGCCGACGATGACGAATGAGAAGCGCCCCGCCTGCTCGCTCTTTTCCACGCTTTCGAAAAGGAACGTGTAGCCGCCGTCGTCGAGCTTCGCGAATGCGCCGACAGGCGTCTCCGCGTCGGCGATGAACTCGGCATGCACGGGGATGAGATTGCCCTGTCTCGCGAGCGAGCGGAACCCGGCGATGTCGGGGATGAAGTGGGTGCTCATCGATCAGCTCCCGTACGTTTTCGCGGCGTCGAAGAGCGGCTGCTCCTCGACCGGCTTCGGCATTCCATGCTCATCGAGCGGCTGGAAGAAACACGACTCGTAGCCGGTGTGGCATGCGCCGCCGGTCTGCTCGACTTCAAAGAGCAGCGTGTCCTTGTCGCAATCCACGAACCAGCTTTTCACCCGCTGCACGTTCCCGCTGGTCTCGCCCTTCACCCAGTATTTCTGCCGTGAGCGGCTGAAATAGACCATGAGCTGTTTTTCGAGCGTCATGCGGATGCTCTGCTCGTTCATCCACGCCATCATGAGGACGCGCTTCGATGTGGCGTCCTGGACGATGGCGGGGATGAGTCCGTCGGCGTTGTACTTGAACTGGCTGATCATGGTCTGGTCTGTGTGCAAAAATGAAAAAGCCCGAGGATTCGCAAAATTGAATCATCGGGCCGGAAAAGGCGACGCGCGGTGGCGACGACCGCCCCGCCGGAAGGGCGGGGCAGGCCCGTCTAGGTGTGCCACCAGTGCGAATGAGCTTTCATGCTGGTGCTCAGATAGATGGCAGGGATTGGACGGGCAAACAGATTTTCTTGCCTTTATCAGGATTGCGGGGCGCTGAGCGGCACGAATTTCGCTTTATCAGCGGTGAATCAAAGCCCATGACCGAAATCAGCCCCGCCCAACCGCTCAATTCTGAAGAGCAGGAGCAGCTGCAACAGACCGTCGAAATGTTCGAGGTCATCACGCAGGCCAATCCTCAGGACACGCAGAGCATGGAGATCCTGAAGGAGGCGTACTCGAAGCTCGGCAAGCGCGAGGAATCGCTGGCCGTGGCGAGGCGGCTGGCGGATTCGCACGTGGAACTCGGTCAGTTCTCCTCGGCGCTTCTAGAATACGAACACATCCTCCAGCGCGATCCCGACAACAAGGAGATCATCGCGGCGCTGGGCAGTGTCGAGCAGCGCCTCCAGGCGCTGCAGGCCGAGGTGCAAAAGGACGACGGGAAGAACGGCGTGGGGATCAACCTCGATTTCCGCAGTGTGGTGGTCGGGGGCGGCAACCTGATGGCGACCAAGAGCACCCAGGCTGCCGATCGCTCCGCGGTGCGGCCGGCGTTCGATCTTCAGGCGCTCGAGACACAACTCGCCGGTGGCGATGACGGGAATGACGCGCTGGCCAAGTTTCTTTCACAACACCGGCTCGTCCCCGCGGATGTGGTGACGCCGGCGCTCATGGCGGTGCGCAAGAAAAACGGCGCGCGCGAGGCCACCAAGCCCGCCTGTTCCTTGATCGACGAGATGGTCACGCGCGGCGGCGTGGACCTGGAACAGCTGCTTTGCGGGATTCTCGACCGCGCGAAGTTTGCGTACCTTCCTCTGGAGTTCTACGACATCGACCGGCAGATCGTCAAAATGCTCCCGGATGCGGTCACCCTCGGACGCCTCATGGTCCCATTCGACATCGTCTCGCGCACGATGATGGTCGCGGTGGCGAATCCATTCGACGCGACCGGCAAGGAAGCCGTGCAGCAATTGATCGACTACAACATCCAGTGGCACCTGTCCTCGCCCGCCGCGATTTCCAAGGTGCTGGAGGATGCGTACCGCCGCTAGAGCCCAAGCCCGACCATGAGCATCAAATCCTTTGGAGAACGTATTGCGGATGTCCTGATCGAGGACGGGCTCCTGCTGCCGACGCAGCTCGAGGAAGCCGTCCAGATCCAGAAGAAGCAGGGCGGGCGGCTCCTGAAGATTCTCACGGACAGCAATTTCGTCACCGAGCAGGACATGGTGATCTCGATGGGCCGCTGTCTCGACACGCCGCCGATCAATCTGTCGAAGATGCGGATTCCCGAGGAGGTGATGAGCCTCGTGCCGAAGGAAATGGCGCGGGCGTACAAGCTGGCTCCGATTTGCAAGCTGGGCGGGAAGCTCTTCGTCGCGATGGCGGATCCGCTGAACGTGCTGGCCCTGGATGACATCCGCCAGCGCACGAAGCTCGAGATCGTTCCGATGATCACCACGGAGCGCTCGGTCCTCGAGGCCCTCTCCGGCGTCAGCCACTCGACGGCGACGATGGACCAGGTCTTGAAGCATGCCGCCGAGTCTGCGGCTGCGGAAAACGTGGAGGAGGTGAAGGTCGCCAAGCCGGAGATCGATCTCGACCAGATGGCCGCGGACAGCGAGGACGCGCCCGTCGTCAAGATCGTCAACCTGATCCTCGTCCAGGCGATCAAGGAGAAGGCATCCGACATTCACATCGAGCCCTTTGAAAAGGAGATCAAACTCCGTTACCGCGTGGATGGCGCCCTCATCGAGGCCAGTTCGCCGCCGAAGGGGCTCCAGCTTCCCATCGCCTCGCGTATCAAGATTCTCGCCGGACTCGACATCGCCGAGCGCCGCCTCCCGCAGGACGGACGCTTCCGCATCCGCGTCTCGGGCAAGGAGGTGGATCTCCGTATCAGCATGCGTCCCACGGTGTATGGGGAGAAAATCGTCATCCGTCTCCTGGACAAGGGTGCCCTCAGCGGGAGCATCGAGAACATGGGCCTGGACGATTACACGCTCGGGATCTTCAAGAAGGCGATCGACGCCCCGCACGGGATGATCCTCGTCACCGGTCCCACCGGCTCGGGCAAGACGACCACGCTCTACACGATCCTCAGCGAGCTGAATAACCCCATCTACAACATCGTCACGGTCGAGGACCCGGTGGAATACCAGCTCGCCGGCATCAACCAAGTCGCTGTGAAAGCGGACATCGGCCTGAGCTTCGCCGACGCGCTGCGCTCCATTCTCCGTCAGGACCCGGACATCGTGATGATCGGTGAAATCCGGGACAACGAAACCGCGGACATTGCGGTGAAGGCGGCGCTCACGGGTCACCAGGAGCTTTCCACGCTCCATACGAACGACGCGGCGGGCGCCATCACGCGTCTCGACGACATGGGCATCGAGCCGTTCCTGATTTCCTCCTCGGTCATCCTCACCTGCGCCCAGCGTCTCGTTCGGCGCATCTGCCCGAACTGTAAGGAGGAGTTCCCCGCGGAGCCCGAGGTTTTCACGAAGCTCGGCATCGAGAACGACGGCGCGACGCTTTACCGGGGAGCCGGCTGCGGGCGCTGCAAGGGCCGCGGATACCTCGGCCGCGCGGCGATCCTCGAAGTCCTTCCCGTCAGCGAGGCGATCCGGCGGCTGGTCATCAAGCGCGCGAGTGCCGCGGTGGTCAAGAACCAGGCAATCAGCGAGGGGATGAAATCGCTCCGCATGGTCGGCATCGACAAGGCGAAGGAAGGCGTGACGACTCTCGAGGAAATCCTGCGCGTGACGAGCGAGGATCATTAGCCGCCGGCGGAAAACACGCGGGCTTTCGATCCGGGATTTGGATTTGCGGGAATCCCTTCCACCGGTTGATGCAGGGCAATGGCCCGCCTTTACATCCGAGGCGACTTGCGTGCAAAAGGTGAGGCCATGGGTTTGCTGAACCAACTCTTCCGCCACAAAGGCGACCTGCCGGGCGCCGGGGCGATGGCAGAGGCGGCGCAACCCGGATTGCAGGCGCCGCCCGTTGCTGCGCCGGCGCAGCGGGGACTGGGTGCCGTCGCCGCGGCGGTCGGCGTGCGCACCGAACACGGCATGCCCGCCGAGTTCGAACTCCCGCTCGACGATCTGCTGAGCCGGGTGTCGGAGAAATTCATCTGGCCCGGAAGCCACGATTTGAGCCGCATCCTCCGGGTGCCGGCCGCGGAGATCGCCGCCGGGCTCTCGAAGGGGCGCGCGGAGATTTCCGTCGCGCGTCTGGTTGCGCTTGCCCCCGATGTCTTTCGATGGGAGCGCACCGATTCGGAAGATCCGCGCGTCCGGCTGAATCTGCAGAAACTTCTCCAGCAGATCGGCCGGCCGGATTC
>JBEBGK010000065.1:0-9756 GCA_040081515.1 Chthoniobacteraceae bacterium | reverse complement strand
GGTCGCCCTCGCTCCAAATCTGCCGGAGGTGCTCTCCGGCGCGCCGGCTGCCGCGGCATTCGAGTCGCTCGCCGAATTCTCGCTCGCCAACCGGGAACGCAATGAGCGCATCGAAGCCGCTTTTCCCCGCGAATTGCGCAGGCTCTACGAGATGGAGAGTGACATGCTCCGCGACGCAGCACGGAATACCTTCGATGCACTCGCCCGCATCGAAGCGATCGACCGTGACGCACGACCGGCGAACGGGGCCATTTACGACGAGCGCGACACGTTCAGCCTTGGGCTGCGCCAGGTCGCGCAACTCATCAAGGCGGGCGTCGGTCTTGACGCCGCCAGCGTCGATCTCGGCGGCTGGGATTCCCATTTCACCCAGCAGACCCTCATCGAACCGCTGATGCTGCGGCTCGCAAATGGCCTCGCCGCATTCCGCCAGGATCTCGGTGCCCGCATGGCGACGACCACTGTCGTCGTGATGACCGAGTTCGGCCGCCGCGTCGCGGAGAATTCGGCCTTTGGCACGGACCACGGACGCGGCAGCGCCATGCTCGTCCTGGGCGGCGGCGTGAAAGGCGGGCGCGTCATCGGCCCGTGGCCCGGCCTCAAGCCCGAACTCTTGGATGGACCCGGCGACCTCCCGGTCTGGAACAACTACCGCAACATCCTCGCACCCATCCTCCACCGCCACGGCGCACCGGAAGACCTCTCCGGAATCTTCCCAAACTTCGCACTGAACCCACTCACGCTGTATTCGTGAGTCCCGCGCGAGACAGGCATCCCGCGCCGCCCGATGCGGCTATTCCTTGATGACGCCCTTCTCGATCAGCTTCCGCAGCTTGGGCGCGATGACGACGGAGCAATACGGATTCCTGTTCTTGTTCAGGTTGAAATAATTCTGGTGGTAGTCCTCCGCCGCGTAGAACTCCTTCAGCGGAGAAACCTCGGTCACAATCGGCGCGCTCCATTCCTTCTTCGCGCGGACAACCGCCGCCTCCGCCGCCTTCTTCTGTTCCTCGTTCGCGAAAAAGATCACCGAGCGGTACTGAGGCCCCTTGTCCGCGCCCTGCTGGTTCGGCGTCGTCGGATCGTGCGCGGCGAAGAACACATCGAGCAGCGTGTCGAGTTTCAGCACAGCGGGATCGAACTCCACCCGCACGACCTCCGCGTGGCCGGTATCCTTCGCGCAGATCTGCTCGTAGGTCGGATTCCGGACATGTCCGCCCGAGTACCCAGAAACGACCTTCTTCACTCCATCGACCCGTTGAAACACCGCCTCGACACACCAGAAGCACCCTCCGCCGACGACGACGCTCTGGGTGACGGACTTGTCGGATGCGGTCTTCACGGCTTCAACGGCTTGGCTACCGCTGAACGCGGCACTTAGCACGGCAAAAATGGCAGGCAAGAGATTCTTCATGGGCGGACGATTGGGTTTTGATAGTGGGAGCGAAGACTGCCGCTTCTATTCCTCAATAATTCACCGCACGCAAGTGGCTACCCAGGACTAGGCAAGCAGGCCCTTCACGACCTTCCCATGAACGTCGGTGAGCCGGAACTCGCGGCCCTGGTATTTGAAAGTGAGCCGCTCGTGGTCGAGGCCGAGCAAGTGGAGGATGGTCGCGTTCAGGTCGTGGACGTGGACCGGGTTTTCCACGGGGCTGAAGCCGAAATCGTCGGTGCGCCCGTAGGTGACGCCGCCTTTGATCCCGCCGCCTGCGAGCCACATCGTGTAGGCATCCTTGTGGTGGTCGCGGCCCGGGTTCGTGCCCTTGCCATCGCCGTCCACGCCCTGTCGCAGCGGTGTGCGCCCGAATTCCGCGCCCCAGATGACGAGCGTGTCGTCGAGCAGACCGTGCATTTTCAGATCGGTGATGACTGCGGACATCGCCTGGTCCACGTCCTTGCACTTCGCAGGCAGCCGCGTGGCGAGGGCGGCGTGGTGGTCCCAGTCGGAATCGTAGAGTTCGACCACGCGCACACCGCGCTCGATGAGTCGCCGCGCGAGGAGGCAGTTGTTTGCAAAGGAAGACGCTCCGGGCTTCGCGCCGTAGAGGTCGAGGACGGACTTCGGCTCCTTCGAGATGTCCATCAG
Organism: Chthoniobacteraceae bacterium; assembly: GCA_040081515.1. Classification (GTDB taxonomy): domain Bacteria; phylum Verrucomicrobiota; class Verrucomicrobiia; order Chthoniobacterales; family Chthoniobacteraceae; genus SXWH01. The sequence goes on along the minus strand of JBEBGK010000065.1, from coordinate 7,667 downwards.
TTCAGGCACGCTGGTCTGCATGCGATAGGCCATCTCGTACTGGCTGATGCGTGTGGCGATCTCCGGGTCGCCCACGTCGGCAAGCTGCGTTTCATTGAGCGACTTTACGGTGTCGAAAATGCGCCGGCGGTCCGTCTGCGACTGGCCCTTGGGATTGGTGAGAAAGAGCACCGGATCACCGCTCGATCGAAACTGGATGCCTTGGTGAACGCTTGGAAGAAATCCGTTCCCCCACAGCGTGGTGCCCGCGCCGCCGGGCGGCCCCGAGAGCAGCACGGTATAGGCGGGCAAATCCTGGTTCTCCGTGCCGAGTCCGTAAGTCACCCACGAGCCGAAGCCCGGCCGTCCTCCGCGTCCGAAGCCGGTATGCAGGAACATCTGCGCCGGAGCATGATTGATCTCCTCGGTATGCAGCGTCTTCACGATCGCGATGTCGTCCGCGACCTTCGCGAGGTGCGGCAGCAGCTCGGACATTTCCTGGCCGCTGCGTCCGTGCTTGGCGAACTGATACTTCGAACCGGCGAGCTGCATCTTTCCGCCGATGAATGCGAACCGCCGTCCTTTCAGAAGCGACTCGGGGCAGACCTGGCCGTCGCGCTTCATGAGTTCCGGCTTGTTCTCAAAGAGATCGAGCTGGGAAGGCGCGCCGATCATGTGGAGGTAGATGACGCGTTTCGCCCTCGGCTTGAACATCGGGTTCTTCGCCGCAAGCGGATTTTGCTGCGCCGCGCCGAGCGTGCCGCGGAGGAGCGTGGAAAGCGCGAGCGATCCGAATGCGAGCCCGGAGCGCTGGAAAAAATCGCGCCTCGTGAGAAGGGAGGTGTTGATGACCGACGGATTCATAAACCGGATGCGTGTCTAGTTGGCCGAAATGCCGGACAATTCTCCGCACAAGTCCAGCGCCTTCATCGCCTCTGCGGTGGCGATGTAGGTGATGTAATGGTAATTGCCGCGATAGAGGGAGTGCATCCACCAACGGCCGCTCTCGCGCTGCTCGCGCTTGAGCCACGCGAGGCCGAGCTGGATGCGCGGGTCGGACACGGGGACGTCGCTCTGGCGCAGGAGCACGATGGCGAGCGAGGTCATGTATGCGTCGCTCTGAGGCTTGGCGGCGTCGGGGAGATTCGTGATGAGGTTGCGCACGTAGTCGCTGATTTCGAAATGCCACTCGTCGAGGGCGGACATGTCGCGCACGCACCAGCCGCCGTCGGTGTGCTGCTTGGAGGAGAGCAACTTCAGCGCAGCGTCGCGCTCCTTCGGCGAAACGAGTTCGGGCAGGTAATGCGCGAGCTGGAGTTTCAGGATGCGGTCGAAGTCGTTCTTCGGCGCGGAGGTGTGGAGCCAGTCCTTCATCTTCGCCACGCCGGCAATCAGCGTCTCATCCTTCAAGCCTGAGAGCCAGCCGGGTGCGGCGGTGATGGCGCGCACTGCTTGGAGCGTGAGTTCAAAGTCGGTCGTGATGTGCGGAATCTCCACCTCGCCGTGGCTGACGAACGCCCCGTTCGCGGACTGGCGCGCGAACATGTCGCGCAGCGCCCGCTCCGTCGGCTCGGAGGTCTTGCCGTTCAGGTGGCGGTCCCACTCGGCCAGGCCGAGCGCGCGCCACACGCTGCTGAACGTGCCGGGGTAAAACTTGTGGCCGTTCTTGTCCGACTCTTTCACCGGTTTCATTTCCTTCGGCACCGAATTCACGAAGTCCTCGAGCACTTCCGCGCTCGGCTTGCCGAACTCGCGTGTCCACGCGGTGCGTTCCGTCATGTAGGGACCGGTGGTGTGGCAGTTGATGCACGATTTCTCGCGGACCCAGGAGAGCGCACCGTCCTCCAGATACTTCGCCGCCGCCCTCAGCGACTCGGGGCCAAAGCTCTTCACACGCGGCTCATCGGCGCTGGGCAGGCTCACGCGGATGTCGCCGGACTCGTATTGGAACTTCGGCTTCGGCTTGTCCGCCGCGTGCGCGAAGGCAGCCAGTGAAATACTGGCAAGAATTGCAAAGAGGCCGCGTTGGGTGCCGGTATTCATGCGTCAACCTTTCGAAATGGTTTCATCGAGATTCAACAGCGCCGCCGCCACTGCGTACCACGCGGCAAATTCCTCCGGCGTCACGCCCTCCGGAAGGGCGAAGGTGCCGACGAATTGCTGCGCGCCTTTCGCGTCCTGCGAGCGCGATTCGCGCCCGGCGGCGAGGAGCTTCATCAGTGCGGCGGTCTCGGCTTCGCGCGGCGCGCGGGCGGTGGCGAGGCGGAACGCGTGGGCGATGCGATCGGTGTCGGTCCCGGAAAATTTTTCCACGAGCACGCGCTTGGCGAATGCCATCGCGGCTTCGACGTACACGGGATCGTTCATCAGCGTGAGTGCCTGGAGCGGCGTGTTCGAGCGCGGGCGCTTCACGCGGCAGGCCATGCGCGCGTTGGCGTCGAAGTTTACGAAGCTCGGATAGGGCGCGCCGCGCTTCCACACGACGTAGAGGCCGCGGCGGTATTTCTCCTCGCCGGGGCTGACCTCGTAATCGTAGCGCTGGCCGCCGACCTTCACCCACAGGCCGTCGGGCTGGTAGGGACGGATCGGTTCGCCGCCGTGGCGCAGGCTGAGAAGGCCGGCGATGGCCAGCGCGTTGTCGCGGATCATCTCGGCCTCGAGCCGGTGCCGCGGGCCGCGGGCGAGGAGGAGATTCTGGTCATCGCGCGCAAGCAACTCCGGCGTCATTCGCGACGCCTGGCGGTACGTGCGGCTGGTCACGATGGTCTTCAACGTCTTCTTCATGGACCAGCCGTTCTCCATGAATTCGACCGCCAGCCAGTCGAGCAGTTCGGGATGCGTCGGCGGCTCGCCCTTGATGCCGAAGTCCTCCGGCGTCGAGACGATGCCGCGACCGAAGAGCTCCGCCCACCAGCGGTTCACGACGACGCGGGAGACGACGGGATTTTCGCGACTGACGAGCCAGCGCGCGAGGTCAAGACGGGTCGGCGGGGTCTTTGCGTCCAGCGGGTGCAAAATGGCCGGCGTGTGCGGCTGCACTTTCTCGCCGGGTGTGCGGAATTCGCCGCGCTGGAAAACGGTGCTCATGCGGGGCGTGTCCTCCTGCATCACGAGCGTGGTAGGCACCTTGAGTTTCCGGAGCCGCGCATCGAGCTGCGCCTTTTCGCGGTCGAGCCGGGCGTATTCGGGATCCTGTTTCAGCCGGAAGTCGGCGATGAGCTTCCGGTCTTTTGCATTGCGCCTGGCCGCCGGCCGCGCGAGCGCCGCGGCGACGGCGTCCGGCAGCGACTTGCCGCCGACGTCGCCGGTGATGGCACCCAGGCGCACGCGGCCAATGGTGCGGCCGGCTCCGAGATTCTGCTCCAGCGTGAAGCGCAGCACCGTGCCGCCCTCGAAGCCGACGGGTGCGGCCGTCTCGAAGATTGCCCAGTGCGATTCGTGAAAGCGCGGGTTGATCGCCCAGCCGCTGCGCGAATCGTTGCCGGTCTTCAGCAGATTCGCCACGTCGAATCTTGGCTGCGAGTGCGACGCCTGTGCGGCGGTGAAACGCACCACGCCCTCCGCCGACGCGGCATCAGCAACGGTGCTCGGCCTGGCTGCGCCCGCGGCGGCTTTCCTCCCGGCGTCCCGCTTCTGCTTTGCGGGAGCTTTCCCCGGCGGGGCTTTGGCTGGCGAGGCGCCGGCAGGCGTGGCGGAGACGATGAAATTATTCAGCACGAAATTCGGGCGCTCGGCATCGCCGCGGCCCGGGCCTTTGCCGGGCAGTGAATCATGCGTGAGCGCCTCGAGCTTGAAGCCGCGGATGCCGGTGAGCTTCGTGCGCACCTCGATGACGTAGGTGTCCGTGTCCGGCGCGGGCTCGCCGCTGATGAGCACGGACTTGTCCGGCAGAATCTCGTGGGTCGCGCCGCCGGTGGATTCAAAGTCCGCGACATCGAGCACGTGCTCCTTCGGCGAGTCGGCGAGCTGTTTGCCGAGTGCGGACTCCCATTCGGCCAGACTGGCGCCGGCGGATTTCTCCAGGGTGTCCATCTGCGCGGTCAGCGCCGCGATCTGCCGGCGGATCTTTTCGCGCGCGGCCTGCGTGGAGGCGTCTGCGATGTCCATCGCGGGCCCTTGGAAGGCGATGGAGCCGGGCACGTTTGGCTTCGCGCGGTCGGCTTCCAGGGCGGTGCTGTTGAAGAACGCGAAGATGCCGTAGTAGTCCTTCTGCGAGATGGGGTCGTACTTGTGGTCGTGGCACTGCGCGCATTCGAGCGTCGCGCCGAGCCACGTCATGCCGAGCGTGTTCACGCGGTCATGGATCTGGTTCACGCGCGTCTCCTCGGGATCGGTGCCGGCCTCGACATTCGTCGGCGCGCTGCGGTTGAAACCCGTGGCGATGCGCTGCGAATCCGTGGCATCTGGCAAAAGGTCGCCGGCGATTTGCTCGATGGTAAACTGCGTGAACGGCATGTCGGCATTCAGCGCCTTCACCACCCAGTCGCGATACGGCCAGAGGTCGCGGAAGTCGTCGCGCTGGAAGCCATGCGAATCCGCGTAGCGCGCATAGTCGAGCCACGGCCGCGCCCAGCGCACGCCGAACTGGTCCGAGGCCAGCAGCCGGTCCACGAGGGATTCGACCGCCGCATCGCGATTCGCGGATGCCGATTTTACGAATGCATCCACCTCCGCGGGCGGCGGCGGGATGCCGATGAGGTCGAGATGAAGCCGACGGACGAGCGTCTCGGGCGACGCCTCGGGCGAGGGCTGCAATCCCTCCTCCTGCAAACGCGCGAGCACGAACGCATCGATCGGATTGGTAGCCGCGCTTGTGAAAGCGCGGGCACTTTCCGCGGGAAGAGCAGCCCGCGCTTTCACGAGCGCGGCTACATCGGGGACTGCCGGCCGGACTGGCGCGACGTAGGCCCAGTGCTTCGCGATTTGCACGCCGTCCGGCCACACGGCGCCCGCATCGATCCACGCCTTCACCTTCTCCGTCTGCGTTTTCGTGAGCGGCTCGCCGCGGTTGGGCATCACATCGTCGCGCCCCTTCGGCAGCGTGATGCGCCGGTAGAGTTCACTCTTCGCCGCATTGCCTTTTTCGATCACGCCCAGGCTCGCAAAAGCCTCCTCGCGCGAGTCCAGGCGAAGGTCGCCCTTGTGGACCTTCGCATCATGGCACTCGAAGCACGAGCGCTGGAAAATCGGCAGGATGTCGCGGGCGAAATCGACCGGTGCCCCCGCCGCATCGAATGCACGAAGCGCGCAGCAGGCCAGAAGCGCAACCACGGCTTGGGCGAATGGGGAAGTGCGTTTCATTTTCTAAAAGCGGCTCGAAGGCGTCGCCGGGGAGATGACCGGGCGGCGCTGGATTCTCTAGGAACAGATTCGCTGCGCAAGTCCGCAGCGGCATCGGATACGAATGCCTGAAAAGCAAAACCCGCGCTGTGCGAGTCGGGGGTCGCACAGCGCGGGCTTCTCGGAGGAATCCGTTGTGGGGAACGGTTCCGGGTGAATCTCTAGCGCTTGCTGAACTGGAAGCGCTTGCGGGCGCCGGGCTGGCCGGGCTTCTTGCGTTCCTTCATGCGCGGGTCGCGGGTCAGCAACCCCTCGGCCTTCATCGGGCCGCGGACCTCCGGGGTCGCGATCAAAAGCGCCCGGGCGATCCCGAGGCTGACGGCGCCAGCCTGGCCGCCGACTCCGCCGCCATTGGCGTTCGCGATCACATCATAAACATTGCGGCTTTTGGCGACTTCGAGCGGCTTCAGCACGAGGCTCTGAAAGGAGGATACGGGAAAATAGTCGTCGTAGGGACGCCCGTTGATCGTGATCTTGCCGGTGCCCGGCACCAGGCGGACGCGGGCGGTGGCGGTCTTGCGACGGCCGATGGCGGAGAAGGTGGTTTCGTTCGACATGATGATTACTGGTGCCTCGCTTTAGGAAATCTTGCCGACTGCAACCGGCTGCTGCGCCGTATGCGGATGCTCGCTGCCGGCATACACCTTCAGCTTCGTGATCTGCTGCCGTCCGAGACGCGTATGGGGAATCATCCCCTTCACCGCGCGCTCGATGAGCAGTTCCGGCCGGCGGGCGCGCCGCTGCTGGAGCGTCTCGCTCTTATGGCCCCCGACGTATCCGGAGAAACTCATGTATTCCTTGGCCGTCTCCTTCTTGCCGGTGACGCGGACCTTGTCGGCATTCACGACGATGACGAAATCACCCGCGTCCATGTGCGGGGTGAAAATGGCCTTCTCCTTGCCGCGGAGAATATTGGCGGCACGGGCCGCAACGCGTCCCAGAACCTGATTGTTTGCATCGATCAGCCACCAGCGTCGCTGAACTTCGTTTGCTTTCGCGGAGAATGTCCTCATGTCGTAAAAAGGGGCGGGAAACTAGGAACACTGACCAAGAGTGTCAACGGCTATTTCAGCACTTTTTCGCAAACTTCGACGTCCGGGCGGTCTTTTGGGTCGCGACGCGCAGGCAGGAACTCGCATCACTGCCGCGTACATTTTCTCCGCAACGTGACGCGGTTCATTTTCGTCTCACGGGCGAGGATGGTGGGCCTGCCGTCGAAGCGCGTGAGCAGATGGCGCAGGGCCAGGTCTTCGAGGCAGTCGTGCATGTCGCGCCAGGTGGCTTTTTCCGAGAGGCGCGCGTCGAGCCATCCGGCCAGGGCGGCGGTGAGCCGGGCGTCCTGCGAGGGTGCAGATTCCGTCTGCTCCCGCAAATCGCGCGGGAGATGCGCGGGCTGGATGACGGGGCCGGTGCAGACGGCGGCGGCGTATTCGAGGACGTTGCGGAGTTCGCGGAGATTGCCCGGCCATTCGTGGCGCTCGAGCAGCGCGAGGGTCGCGGGTGCGAGCGCCAGCAGGCGGGCGGTGCCGCGGAGGAAATTCGCGGCGATTGCGGAGATGTCGGCGATCCGTTCGCGGAGCGGGGGCATTTCGATTTCCAGCACGTGCAGGCGGTAGAAGAGATCCTCGCGAAAGCGGCCCGCCTTCACTTCTTCGCGGAGTTTCCGGTTTGTCGCCGTGATGAGGCGCAGCTCGATGCGGATGTCCTCGCGGCCGCCGACGCGCGTGAACGCCCGTTCCTCGACGAACCGCAGCAGCTTCGCCTGCACGGCGGGGGAGATGTCGCCGATTTCGTCGAGGAAAAGCGTGCCGCCGCGCGCGCGCTCGATGTGTCCTTCACGGGCGGAGAGGGCGCCGGTGAATGCCCCGCGTTCATGGCCGAAGAGTTCGCTCTCGAGGAGCTGCTCCTGCAGCGCGCCGCAGTGGAGTGTGACGAAGGGCGCGTCCTTGCGTGCGCTGTGCGCGTGGATGCTCCGCGCGGCGAGTGTCTTGCCGGCGCCGGTGGGCCCGGTGAGGAGCACCGGCGCGTCGGTGGTGCAGGCGTGCGCGATTTCGAGGAACACGCGCTGCATCGCGGCGGAGGTGCCGAGCAGTTGACCTTCGGTCTTTGCCTGAACGGCCGGCGATGAAGGCGCGGATACGGCCGCAAGGACCTGCCGGAGCGTGTGCTGGATCTCGCGGAGATCGAGCGGCTTCACGAGATACGCGGCGGCGCCCAGCTTCCGGGCGGCCACGGCGTTTTCGAGTTTGCCGTGCGCCGTGATGATCACGACGGGGATCCGCGGCGATCGCGCGCGTGCCTTCTCCAGGACCTCGAGGCCGCTGAGATCGGGCAGGCCGATGTCGAGG
>JBEBGK010000772.1:0-2544 GCA_040081515.1 Chthoniobacteraceae bacterium | reverse complement strand
GTCCGCATCATTCATTCCTTCCACACTCGCCCCTGGCCCGAGCGGAAACCACGTTCCAGGCTCTGAAACAACGAGTTCAGCCGCGCCTCCTCCTTCAGCACAAACTCCACCGTGTGCGCATGCGTGGAGGCCGGATAATTTTTCACCACTTTGGGGGTCGTCAGCTCGGGCGAGACGCGTCCCGCCGCCTGTTCGAACATGCCCTTCGCCCGCTCCAATGCCTGCGTGCCTGCGGCCAGCGTGCCGCTGCCCGTTTCCGGCTTGTAAGGCTCCAAGAAGTAAAAGCGCACCACCTGCGCCGAGTTCAACGTCAGGTTCACCTCCACCACCCGCGCCACGCCGTCGGAGATGTACTCGTGCTTCGACAACGCGATGATCGAGTTGCAGCGCACAATGTAATTGCCGCCACTGAACCGCCCGTCCCACAGCCCGTCACGCGTGGGCTCGTCTGCCTGGCCTTGCGACTGCTGCTGCCCCCCCTGGCCGGTGGGGTTCTGAGGCGGGGCGGTTTGCGCATGCGCGCTGTTGGCGAGGATTAGCACGAGGGCGGTGAGAAGCGTTTTCATGGGAGTGAGCAGAATTGAGGTTAGCACGAACCCGGCAGGGATGAACAACCCTTTCTTTGGTGGAACGTTTCATTCAATGCTGTCAACAAGGCCGGAAAGGCCCATCCGCGAAAGTGGCATCATCCATTCAGTTTCCGCCGCGATCAGCGTATCCTTCTTTGTCAATCAACCCCAACGCGCACCCCCATGTTCAAATTCACTGACAAAGCCTCCGTCACCACCTGCGATGGTGTGACACGCCGTGATTTCCTCTCCGCCGGTGCTTTGAGTGCCATTGGCCTCACGATGCCCGGCTTTGCCAAACTGAAGGCGGAGGGCAAGGTGGACCCGAAAAAGAGCAACAAGGCCTGCATCATGATCTTCAACCTCGGTGCGCCGAGCCAGCAGGATCTGTGGGACATGAAACCGGACGCGCCGAGCGAGATTCGCGGCCCCTTCAAGCCGATCCGCACGAAGAGCAATGCCTTCGAGATCTCCGAGATCCTGCCGCTACACGCGAAGATTGCGGACAAGTTCAGCCTCGTGCGTTCCTGCTATCACACGGCCGCCGCGGTGCATGACACCGGCCATCAGATGATGCAGACCGGGCGTCTTTTTACGGGAGGAATCAACACGCCGCACGCCGGGTGCGTGTACGAATTTCTGCGGGGCCGCCGCAATGAACTGCCCGCGCACGTGCTGCTCCCCGAGCCGATGGGGCCGACCGGCGGCAACATGCCCCATGGGCAGGACGCCGGCTTCCTCGGGAAAAGCCGCGATCCTTTCGTGCTGAATGCCGATCCGGCGAAGGCGGACTTCAAGGTGCCGGACCTGCTCCCTCCCGCGGAGATCGGGGAAGCCCGGCTGGCGCGCCGGCGCGATCTGCGCGCGGCGGTCGAGGGCGCGCTGAAGAATTTCGAGGCTTCGCCGGATGCGCAGTTGATGGATGCAAATTTCGAGGCGGCCTACCGGCTGATGACGTCGCCGCTCGCGCGCGAGGCGTTCGACCTTGGCCGCGAGCCCATGAAAGTGCGCGAGCGCTACGGCATGAATCGTTTCGGCCAGTGCTGTCTCCGGGCGCGGCGGCTTGTCGAGCGCGGCGTGCGCTTCGTCACGCTGAATACCTTCATCACCGTATTCAACGAAATCACGTGGGACATTCACGGCTCGAAGCCATTCACAAGCATCGCCGGAATGAAGGACATCGTCGCGCCGATGTATGACCAGGGTTACTCCGCGCTCATCAGCGATTTGAGCGAGCGTGGGATGCTCGATTCGACACTGGTGACATGTCTCGCGGAATTCGGGCGGACGCCGAAGGTGAACCCGACCGGCGGACGTGATCACTGGCCGCAATGCTGGAGCGTTTATTTCGCCGGTGGCGGAGTAAAAGGCGGACGCACGGTCGGCAGGAGCGACGACATCGGCGCCTATCCGACCGAGCGGCCCGTCGAGCCGAAGGAAATCGTCGCGACAATCTTCCACGCCCTCGGAGTGGACATGGATGCGCATCTCCCGGGTCCGCAGGGGCGTCCGTTCCCCTTGGTGGATTTCGGGACGAAGCCGATCACGGAATTGTTCTGACCGCCTGTTCGGGTGGCGGAATCCGGGGTGGAGAGCCCGTCCGTCCGGACTGCCGGAGTCTGCGCTGCATCGCACCGTGCCGTGCCGGCTGACAGGCGGGGTGTCGGGATTCACGGATCATCCAAAATCCGGCGATGAGATCCACGAAACGTACCAAAGACGCGACACAAGAAGCAGACGGGAAGATCGCTTGGCTCACCGGACGGATGAAGCGCGGCAGATTCGGAACTTCTTCCTTTCGTGTTCCTTCGCGTCTTTCGTGGACACTCCATTCCCGTTCTTAGCAACCGGGGCTCCCGGGCGATTGGGTGAGGAGGGACGGAGGCCGGTTTTCAAGGGCTCTCGGGTTCGGATCGAGTTTCGAGGTCCGCTTGCGGGAGGGGAGGACAAGGGATGTTTGGGACAGCCTGTGGAG
>JBEBGK010000771.1:0-2549 GCA_040081515.1 Chthoniobacteraceae bacterium | reverse complement strand
CATCACGGCCTGGATGTTCGAAGTCTCCACGCCCGTGCGCAGGTCGAGCACCTTCTGGTAGGGCTGGAAGACGTAGCTGCGGATCTGGCTGCCGAAGCCGATCTCGAGCTTCGCGCCGTATGCCGCGTTCAGCTCCGCCCGCTTCTTGTCCTCCTCCATCTGGTAGAGCTTCGCCTTGAGCATCTTCATCGCCGTGGCCTTGTTCTGCGCCTGGCTGCGCTCGACCTGGCACGCCGCGACGAGGCCGGTCGGCACGTGCGTGATACGCACGGCTGTCTCCACCTTGTTCACGTTCTGGCCGCCCTTGCCGCCAGCGCGGTAGGTGTCCACGCGGATGTCCACGTCGTTGATTTCAATCGGCGCATCCTCCTTCATCTCCGGCACGGCGTCCACGCTCGCGAAGCTGGTGTGGCGGCGCTTGTTCGCGTCGAACGGCGAGATGCGGACGAGGCGATGCACGCCGCGTTCGCACGCGAGGTAGCCGAAGGCGTATTCGCCCTCGATGCGGAGTGTCGCGCCCTTGATGCCCGCCTCCTCACCGAGCTGGATGTCCACGGTTGAGACCTTGAAGCCGTTGCGCTCGGCCCAGCGGGTGTACATGCGCATGAGCATGTCGGCCCAGTCGCAGGACTCGGTCCCGCCCGCACCGCTGTGGATCGTGAGGAAGCAGTTGCAGCGGTCGTTCGGGCCGGAGAGAAGCTGCTGCAGCTCGAACTGCTCGAGATCGCCGAGCAGCGCCGAGTGTTCCTTGCGCACGTCCTCGGCGGCGTCCGCCTGCTGCGCGGCGTCGGTCTCCGCCTCGGTGAGTTCGATGAGCACGTCGAGATCCGCCGCACGCCGCTCGAGCGAGAGCAGCGGCTCGATCTTTTTCTTCAGTCCGGAGGCTTCCTCGATGGTCCGTTGCGCCCGCTCCTGGTTGTTCCAGAAGTCCGCCACCGTCATCACGCTTTCCAGTTCCGCCAGCCGCGCCTGCAATTTCGGCACGTCAAAGAAACCTCCGCAACTCGGCCACGCGGGCCTTGAGAGCGGAGGAATCCACGGAAGAAGGATCAAATGCCATAAGGGTCGCGGACGATAATCGCCGGGCGGCACGTGGCGAGGGAAAATACTCCCCGTCCCGACGCTGGGGTGCAGGACACGAAAGTTAAACGCCACACGGCCGGCCGTAGCCGTTCGATGGAATGAGACGTTGCATGCGATCACTTGAACGGGACGTTGCATGGGCTCCCTCGACGCGTAGCGGCACCCACATCAATAGCCGTGGGTGAGGAACGAACCCACGGTCCGGCGAACGCGGGAACGACCGCGTAGCGGTCGCACCCACTCGCGACCTTGCGGTGCCGCGCGCTCGTCTTCGACCGCTACGCGGTCCGTCGCTCGGCGAGCGATCCGTAGGTTCCTCGTTCCTCGTCACCCACGGCTATTCACGTCGCTGCCGCTCCGCGGCAAACACGGTTCCCTTCGTCGAGGAATCCTAGACACGCGTAATCTATCCCCCGGCCTTGGGCTCCGAGCATTCCAAACTTTTCCGTCCTGCGCCCCCGACGCTGACGCCACAGGCGCGATCCAAAGTGAGCGCAGCCGCGCTCCTTCTTCATCTTGTTCGCAACCATAGTCCCCTCCCGTGCGGGGCAGTCCATGCTTGCCGCTTCCGGGTTCCGCGTTCACGTTCCCGCCCATGAGAAACCTCGCACTCGCATTCCTTTTCCTCGTCGCCGCAACCGGGCTCCGCGCGGAGGAAAATGCCACTTTCACCGTCGGCGCCTACAAGTTCAGCCGGCCCGCGGATTGGAAATGGATCGAGCCGACCTCCTCGATGCGGAAGGCGCAGCTCCAGATCCCGGGGAAGGACGGCGGCGCACCGGCGGATGTGGTGTTCTTTTTCTTCGGCGAAGGCCAGGGCGGCGGTGTGCAGGCGAATGTGGAGCGCTGGCTGGGGCAGTTCACCGACAAGAAGGACGCGGGCCAGACCGAGCCGCTGGACGTGAACGGCACGAAGGTGACGCTCGTCTCCACCGAGGGAACGATGAAGGCCAGCCCGTTCGGCGGCCAGCCGCAGGACCAGCCCGGCTCCGGCCTGCTCGGGGCGATCGTCGAGCATCCCGAGGGCGCCGTCTTTGTGAAGATGACCGGCCCAGCCGCGCTCGTGAAGCAGAGCCGGGAGAAATTCATCGCGATGGTGAAGGCGGCCGCAGCGGCGAAGTGACCATGGCGGGAATGCCTTCCAGCTACTACGTCGGCGGGATCATCCAGATCCTGCACTTCATCAGCGAGGAACTGCTCCAGTGTGATACCGAGACGACGATCGCGGAGCTTTTCAGCGACGAGTTTGACGACCTGGATTTCGAGCTGGCGCTGACGTGCTTCGAGGCCACTTACAAGGTGGCATTCGCGGAAACCTTCTGGAAGACGGAGATCGACGAGTACGAGGACAAGACGATCCGCTCGGTCACCTTCGAGGTGAAGATCGAGGACATCATCAAGCGCGAGCGCCTGCCTGTTTCGATCATGCCGGAAGGGCTCGTGACAAGGCTCAGCGATGAGGAGAT